>CAZULU010000068.1:1944-4498 GCA_964621585.1 uncultured Pseudomonadales bacterium | reverse complement strand
GGTATCTCTATTAGTTGCAGCAGCTGTGTTGCAGCTGATGGGATAGGGGTAACGTCGTTATCTTTCTCACTCTAACACTAGTACCTCACCACCCATTTTCTTAATGAAGTATGTGTCATGGGAAATATAGATGATTCCGCCAGAAAATCGATCCAGGGCATTTTCTAATTCTTCGATCGAAGGTAAGTCTAAATGATTTGTGGGCTCATCTAAAATGAGTAAGTTAGGCTCGCCCACAAACATATTGATCAATTGAAACCGTGCTTTTTGCCCACCAGATAGATGCATAATTTTTTGTTTAGCGTCCATGATTGGATCAAATAAGTATTGGGCAAGGAGGCTCTTAATCGTTCGTTCGTCAATAGCCACATTTTTTTCTTGATGACACATGCGAATGGCATCTTCTAAAGACATCTGAAGATAGCGGTCAGCAATTTCTTGTTGATATTCTCCAATTTTTACGTTGGTACCAAACGTGATTTCACCATCTAGAATGAGTGCTTTGGGAGCTTTTTCTCGCCAGACAGACATCAATGTTTTGACTAAGGTACTTTTACCTGCACCATTTTGACCTTTAATAAACAAGCGGTCTGTATCACGCAGCGTGATATTCACGTTCTCAAACACAGGCTCGTCATATCCCAGTGATAAATTAAGAATTTTAAGAAGATTACTCCCACGAGCAACTTTGGTTTTGACGGCGATGTTAATATTTTTCTCTTTAAACTTTTGATATGACCCAGCCACTTTTTCATCTAATTCTTCCACTGAATTCTGATCGATCCAAAACGCTGGTTTGACTGTTTCTGCTTTAATTTTGTCATAATCGCGTTGCCAGTGATCATAGCGGATTTTCCATGCCTTACTTTTGGCTCGCATTTGTAAGCCCCATTCAACGCGCTTCTTAGCTTCTTTCAGTCGATTCAACTGATCTGAATATAATTTTACTGAAGTAAGGGTTTGCGTAGTATTTTGTTCGATGTACGCATCATAATTACCCTTAAAGACTGTGAGCTTCTGATCTTTGAGTTCAATAATTTTATGCACATGTTTAAGAACATCTCGATCATGAGTGACGACGATAATAGTTTTGCGTAAACTTTTCATCCAGTTGATGAAGCGCTCTTTTCCTTTGTAATCCATATGATTGGTTGGTTCATCCACCAGTAACAAATCAGCTTGCGAAAACATCATTTTGGTCATTTCCACGTAACGCTTTTGGCCACCTGAAAGATTCGCCAATGGGCCATGTGCCAGCTGATTGGAAATCTGGAAGTCTTCCAATGTGCTCAGGACCGCTGCAATAAGATTGAAGTACTTTCGTTCGGTGAAGTATTCCAAGACTTTTAGGTATTGATCCAAGTTAGTGCTATGACCTTGTTCGTAATCATCAATAATTTTTTGATATTCATAAAAATGTGGAACGTGATCCACAATATACTCTAGTGCTGATTGTTTGGTGTTTTGCAGGTGCTCTTGTTTGGTAAGAACAATTCGAGTCCCTTTTCTGGTAATTAATTTGCCTTCAAAGTCATGATCATCTCCACTCAACATTTTCAATAACGTTGTTTTGCCATAGCCGTTTCGTCCGATTAAGGCAACCTTTTCGCCAGGCACGATAGTAAATGCGACATTCTGAAATAAATACTTCGCACCGACAGCTTTAGATAGATTGATAGCTTCGATTAACATAGAAGAGCTATTATAGCGTGATTTTTCAACGTATGATGGTTTAAATCCCCATCTATAGACGGAAAATTTACAGGTTTTTGTAAAGAAGAGGAGGATGCCCATCCACTCTTCTTACGAACTTACTGAATACGAATCTTCACTCCAGCAGACTTACACTCAACGAAATAGAATGTAGCCATGTATGGCAAAGCCATGGGAGTGAGCGGTACAACTTCTCGTTCTTCCACGATCAACTCTAACTGACCTTCACAATCAGGATGATCGTGCAGAATACTAGCTGATGCTTCTTCCAGCGTTGGTGTAAACATGTTGAGTACCATCAACGCAAAGATTAGCAGAAAGGTGAGCTTGATCAGGAATACTGCTTCTTTCAGATCAATTGCTTCTTGTGTGCTGTTACCAGTTTGGTTACTCATGATGATTCTTCATCTCCTAGCAATGTGAACAATATGTGAACGAGCGTTGGGCATCCTCCTACTTACCAAGCGAAAGACTGTCAGCAAGTGACAGTTTCACTGGAGGGGATTGGATCCTGTCCCCTTGACTATTTTTTGAAAAAGATAAACAAGGAAACACGTACAAAAAAACCTCCAAGTGGAGGTTTGGTTTCCTGCATGTTGAATACTTGTTATGCTACTGAAACACACACCTCCGAGGATGGGGTGAAATAATATGCCCAATAGTAGTGATGGGTCTGCTGTTGCATGATCAGATGATTATACACTAGTTTTTTTACTCATCAATAATATGGTGTCAGCTGAGAGAGCGTTCTTCAAAGAATGGTACAATTGCACTAATTATTTCTATCGAGATTATTACTGTGAAACTTTTTCTCACTTCTAGTACGATTACTCCTAATCTT
>CAZULU010000068.1:0-1844 GCA_964621585.1 uncultured Pseudomonadales bacterium | reverse complement strand
AAGGGAATTGAAATATACGTCACAATCTTCCCCAACGTAGCATTGAGCGCTTCTGCTATTCGAATAATAAACACCATTGCAATAAAGTACCCCACCAGCATTCCTAATCCAGGTATTTCGGGATGTTGTAGCGTACTGCTTCCACCATTTTTGTACCACTCAATCCATCCTTTATACTTCATCACGAATACGTGAAGTGCAACAGCTACAAAGGCTATGCGAATGCCCCAGTATTGTAGTGGCCACCATCTTTTGGGAGTGATCCAAGTTTTCAAAAAGTTTGCAGAAAAAATAAATAAGATAGTAAGCAATACAATCCCTACCAATCCAAATATAAAGGGTTTGTTTTGCGGAATGACAAAGTAGGCTCTGGGGAAACTCTTTTCTAAGAAAAAGTACGATGCGACGGAATGTGCTAGTGCCCAGTAAAAGGCAAGAATGCCTATTTGTTTTCGATATTTTAATAATCCATCAAACCGGTCAAACATTCGTGATACAGGACCTAGTAGCAGTACGCTTCCCATTAATATAGCTGAGACTCCTGCAAAAATTTTGTTCATGATATAGAGATCATAAAAGCCGCGCCGGTAGTACAAATATACAGAGAACAGGGCAAAAATAACCAAGGAAACAATCAAAGGCTTAAGGTAGCTCATCAAGTTGATGCTAAAAAAAGATTGAGATTTTTTGACAGGAACTGTAGCAGTTGGATTTGTGTTATGAAGGGGTGAGATTTCCGGCATATATTCATTGTAATGATTTTTATGTTTTAGAACATGTGGAGAATATGCTTCTTGTTGAGTTGTCTTGTTGTATGTCACAATGACTTTTGTGCTGTTTACTCTTCCTGATCTCTCAACCCTCTTTATGTTTGTGGGTTTTTTGTTAGCAGCTTGGGCAGTGACGTCTAATGATAGCATCCAAACACTTGGTACATTTTTGTCTTCAAATAAATCCATCAAATGGTATTGGCTATTTGCTGTATCTTCGTTGGTGTTGATCATTACTATTTCCTGGGGATGGTATGTGAATAGTGGAGATGTTGCCTGGGGACGACTACAGCACATCCCTCAACCAACCGTATTTACTATTTGGCATGTGATTGCACCACTGACTTTACTGATTCTCACGAGATTTGGAATTCCGGTGAGTACTACATTTTTAGTGTTGAGTGCCTTTGCAACAAATAGAGTCATGGCAGGGATGGTATTGCAGAGTGTGTTAGGCTATGCAATTTCTTTTGCAATCGCCTATGCAGTCTGGCGTATCCTACCACGGATATTTAATGAGATAGAACCAGTGAAAAAGCAACTCCATCATACTTATTGGAGAGTTGGCCAGTGGCTAGCCACCATGTTTTTATGGTCACAATGGCTGATCCACGATATGGCAAATATAATGGTGTATTTACCTAGACAACTCAGTTTTGGGGAGTTGATTATGTCCTTGTTGCTACTCACATTTTTCCTTGGTGTGATCTTTTTTAAAAAAGGTGGAAAGATTCAAAAAATTGTTTTGGAGAAAACAAATACTCAATATGTGAGAAGTGCGACGCTGATTGATATTGTATTTGCATTGATTTTGGTAGTACTCAAGCAAATGTACTCTTTGCCATTGTCGACTACCTGGGTATTTGTCGGGCTCTTAGCCGGTCGTGAACTGGCCATGCATCATGTGTACAAAAAAGATATAGATGCTGGAACAATTTTTCCAATGTTGTTTAGTGATTTTCTAAAAGTGTTAGCGGGGTTATGTATCTCAGTCATTATTGCTCTGATTGTAACTGCAACACATTGAAGAAAAATTCTCCCAAAAATCGCTATCCAGAGCCAACTGTGATTGGA
>CAZULU010000067.1:0-4642 GCA_964621585.1 uncultured Pseudomonadales bacterium | reverse complement strand
AGCCTCTAACTATTCAATGTGTGTTGATTGAAACGCATCGATAAGCAATGGTGGCAGATCTTCAATAAACCCTATCGTATCTGAGATTAGTACCGGTAATCGACTATCAGGAGTTTTCATTTTACCGACCACTGTATCAAGAGTAGTGAACAGGCCTGCATGTGTAGTTTTATCTTTTCCTGTCAGGACGTTAAACAATGTTGTTTTACCTGCACTGGTGTATCCAACTAAAGCTACCGGTCCAATCCCTAGCTCATTACGAAATCGAATTCGTTCGTGTTTTTGTTTCCCTAGACGACTTAACTCTCTCTGAATTTGTTGAGTTCTCTGCTTGATCACTCGCTTTTCTTGTTCGATATTAGTCTCTCCCGCACCTCTGGTTCCAATACCTCCACCTTGTCTAGATAATGCTGTTTTTCCAAGACCATAAACTCGAGGTCCTTCGTGCTTTATCCTTGCCAACTCTATTTGTAATTTGGCTTGTCGAGTGTTTGCATGTTGATCAAAAATATGTAAGATCATACCCACTCGATCCCACACTTGAATGCGGGTGTTTACTTCCCACAGTTCCTTTTCTAAACGAAACAACTGACCAGATTTAACAATAGAATTGAGAACAATCACATCAATTTTTTTGTCTTTTACTTTTTGTTTCAGTTCTTCGACTTTTCCTGAACCAATATACATACTGGGATGTGGATGTACCCGGTGTTGAATATCCTTTTCCACGACGGTTCCTCCAAACGTGTGCACGAGCAACTCTAGCTCCCGCATACTAGATAGCGCGTCTTCTCGATGAAGATGAGGAGTAATGACTTGAAGTAATAGAAAACGTAGCTGTACAGTTTGTTGCATAAAATTTTGTATCCTTATATAAAAAAACTCCCAAATGGGAGTAAGAAAATTCTTAATAAAACAACACTACTCCCAATAATTCAATAGCTTTTTAGAAATATGACTAGAGTATGTAATCCACATGGTAGTGATTGTAATAGCTTAGTAGCAAAGTGTCAAAACTATTGTTCCTCTTTAGCCCGAATAGGTAAAGTAAAGTAAAAGGTTGAGCCTTGCCCCTCTTTACTTTTCACCCATATTTCCCCACCTTGTCTATGAATTATTTCTGCAGAAATGTATAACCCAATTCCCAGTCCTGAGAATTTCTCAGCAGTACTTTCGACCCGATAAAATCGAGAAAAAATTTCTTTTTGTTTTTCGACTGGAATACCAATACCAAAATCTTGCACACTTACCTCAACCATATCACCCTCTCTAGCCACCGTTACGAGTACTTTTTTGTTGTCTGGCGAGTACTTCATGGCATTACTCAATAAATTCGTAACGACTTGCTCAGTGCGCGCACTATCTCCATACACTGGCTGCTTCAATTTTCCTTTTTTCTGGATTTTATAGGTCGTGTTGAATTCCCGTAAACTGTGAATCGTTTCTTCAATCATTTTATCGAAATCATACTCCTCATAGTGAAATTCAATTTTCCCAGCCTGGATTTTGGAAACGTCTAACAAATCTTCTATCAGTGTTGCTAGTCTTTCCACATATTTATTTGTTTTTCGCAAGTAGCTGCTAGCTTTGTTGGTTCCATTTTTATCGATTAGTCGCTCTAAAATTTGAGTATAACCTTTGATTGTAGTCAACGGTGTTTTCAGCTCATGTGAAGCAATCTCAATAAACTCATCTTTGAGTTCCTCAATTTCCTTCTGTTGAGTTATGTCATTAATAATCATCGCTTTTGCAATGACTTGTCCCTTATTATTATGAATTGGCGAAGCACTAACTTGTAAATGAAGATGTGATCCGTCGGAGTGATCTACCACATATTCCTGACCAATGACACTCTGATTATGTGTCAACACTTGATGAATAGGAGACTGAACAATGCTTTTAGATGAAGCATCACTGCTCTTCCTGCTTTTTAAAGTTGGAATAGTTATTCCTGGTGGAACTTCAGTATCTAGCAGCTCTTTGACTTTAGGATTAACCTCGACAACCGTACCATGTGCATCTGTGATAAGTACTCCTACTGGGAGCTGACGTATTATGGTAAGCAGTCGACGTTTTTCATCAGCCTCTCGTTCAATAAGAATATCAATTTTCTCTTTTAACCAACCAATAATAAATGCAATAACAAAAAATAAAAAAGAAACTAAAATAGTTGTTTGAATAGCTGGAGTAAAACTATCGGTTCCTGAATAGCGAGTTAAAATAATGTATAGATAATAACAAATTGTTACCACGACAGAGATATATCCCCCCAAAATTCCATCTCTAAACGCAAAGAAGATAATTAATCCAATACTGACTAAAATAATATAGACGCCCACAATACGGGGATCTTGAACTATGACATTGGAATACACCTCAGAAACGGAATAGACAAAAAGCGTAAATAGAAGTGGAAAAGCAATTGAATAGCGCCGAACGCCCAGCCGGGCTAAAGGATTCAAATAGTTGACAATTTTCCCCATTCTTTTCCTCTCAATAAGCGTATTATATCATTTTGACTTTTACATCTGGTTCATTACTTAACGAGAAAGTGAGAAATAATGGCAAAAGAAAAAAATACCGTAATAAATCCCCATAATATAAACTGAACCAAATAGACAACTTTCACAAACCATTGATTCGGTGTGTGTGTCAAAATCCAGATATTAGAAAAAAGTACATAGGTATTTATAAGCCATAAGATCGCATTGAGAACATAAAAAAATTCAACTGACAGTGAGTTCCTGGGCAACACCAGGGGTATAAACAAAAATGCTGGAAAAACAAAGAAATTCATACTACTTTTTCTGAGTCTCCTTTCTTTGCTTTCGACCGGCTGCTAGTAAACTTTCAATATCAAAAGTGTATCCGCTATTATTGAAGGATAAGTGCCCTTGGTCATCAATTGGCCACTCAGATTCTGGCCGATCACAATAAAGCTCCAATCCGTTGTTGTCAGGATCATGTAAATATACCGCTTCATGAGTTCCATGGTCATTCACCCCATCAATCGGCCATTCAGCTTCCATCAAACGTAATATTGCCTCTCCTAATGAGGCACGATCTGGATAGCGAATTGCAACATGATACAAACCAGTTGTTCCAAGCGGTGGTGGATTCCCATTCTCTGATTCCCAGGTATTAAACGCTAAATCATGGTGATATCCACCCGCAGAGAGAAATAATGCTGTGGACAGTTGAAAGACTATATCAAAACCTAGGATATCAACATAAAACTGTCGAACCCGACCTATATTGGCTGTTTTTAGATGAACATGACCAATATCAACTCTTGGATCTATAGGGGAATCATTCTTTTGTAGTGGTTGCAAACGTGTGTATGGTTTTTTCATAAAGTTAGGTTTCAGTTCTTTCTGTTCTCCCATCTAAGTAGTGTGCAGAAAGCAGTTTGAAATAGCGAGAATTCCAGGCCAAGAAAGTAACACATAAACCGACTACTCCGGCTACTACAAAAACTAAGGCAATTCCTCTACCAGGCCCTGTCCCAAACCAGTTTCCGATCGATTGAGCACCCAGTCCGGTAGTCATAAAGGGGATAAAAAAGAATTGCGCAATTGGACCTATTGCAAAAGCGGTAAGCGGTGAAGCTGCCAACTCAATGCTCTGAGCAAACCCAAACACACGCCCTTGGCGTTTAGGTGGAACAACCTTTTGGATAATGGTATGCTCCGCCGCTTCAATATAGGGAACAACACACAAATATATAAATGAACCAAGCGTTAAGAGCACAATAGAAGGTTGCAGTGTAAAGATACTACAGACCAACCATGCTATGGTATTTGCTAAAAACAAAGCCCTCAAAGGATTCCGTCCTAGTCCAAACTTAGCAATAAGTAATCCTCCAATAATAAATGCTGTACTCAATCCTCCCCACAAAAAGCCCCATACTTGCACAGACACTAATGACAATCCATAAGCATCCATTAAGGCCATAAATACTCCACCTAAAAAGTTATTGAACATGGTAAAGAAAATGAGAGCAAACAATCCTTGAACTTTCGAAATTGTGGCTATTGTTCCTTTTATATCTAGCTTCTTGGCTTCTTCTTGTTCGCTTTTTACGACGACTTTTTCTGGGATCGTAATAAACCACAAGTGAAATACAGTAACCGTCATCAATACCATTGCCCCTAACAATATCAAAAACATTCCAGAGTGACCTACTAATACTCCACTAATTACAGAAGTAATTAAAAAAGAAACACCGGTAGCTGTGCCTACTAATCCATTTGCTTTATCTCTTCTTTCTTCCGGAATGAGAATGGTGACTAACGTAGGTAATGCGATCGTCCTCAGGTTTCCTACAATCACCCCAACCAATAGAAGTATGACCAGTATCCAGAGATACCAGCTGTCCATCTTAGAGAAAACTACATGATCAACTGATGTATACAAGACAAAAGCTAGAGCATACAAGACAAATGAAATCGCACCTGACCACATCATCACTGTTTTTTTCTTGAAACGATCCACTAAGCTACCAAACCAAAACCCGCTCAGAGTAACCAGAGTTAGATAAATTCCAGACATGAGGGAGGTCACCAGCACTGATTTGGTTTGCAAAAATGCATAAAAGATAATTGCAAACCATACTGTTGAATTCGTAACAGACGCAATTAAG
>CAZULU010000066.1:0-4659 GCA_964621585.1 uncultured Pseudomonadales bacterium | reverse complement strand
GCTGTACAAGTACGAGATCCTCGGCGCCGACGGCAGCCTGCGTCTGAAGGCCGACGCTTGGTAAATATTGGAGCGTAACTCTCTTCCCTGAATTTTTTCGGGATAGCGATTAGGATTGATTTGAGCAAGTTCAGCGTCGACAACTTGTAAATCAGCTGAGATGTCGTCAATAACTGGTGTAACTTTGGAAAGAGTTTCTAGTAATACACGGATGCGATCTTCTGTCGTGCCCCCTGTAAATGAGCCTTCTCCTTCAAAACCGAGAACATCGGCATAAGGAACCAATGCATCAATAGTTTTTAAGCCGGCACTAATGCCTGCTTCTCCTGCAGCAAACGCATGATTTCCATCCTGGTAATACGAGCTGGCGACGGGAATGAAGTTATAATACGAGAGTTTCTTATAGTCTGATTGCATTCGATCAATACGATCCTGAATTTCAATCAGTGATGCTTCAGAGGCTGGTAAATTTTGGGTTTTGAGGTGCTCTTTTAAGGTTTGTCCTACAACCATCAGTTCGTCAGCCTGAGCTTTGACGCTCATTACAACTTGGTAGGAATGAATGCCAACACCTATCACAATAAGTAATAATATGGCTATGACTCCCGCTCCAATTTTGTGCCACTTGTTTAGTCTAAATCTTTTTTTCTTGGTTTCAGATTGAACTTGATCGTTACTCGATTCATTTTCAGCTTTATCTTTCTTAAAGACATTTAACCAAGGATCTTGCTGTGCTGTGGTACGGGTATTTGGCATATGGGTAACGACCTTCTTGTTAGGAGAGACAATGGTATCTTGCTCGTGGTGAGTTGAGCTTGGTAACGGATGATCAAATTTGGGCATAGAAGATAGTATACGAGACTCGGGTAAATGATGCAAGAATGACAGAAGATTAATGTGTTTGTTGTTGCATAACCCCTTGGGAAGTTGACTGCAATAATGGCGAGGGATCAAGCGATTGGAGATCACTCAAATTTGAGACGCCCCGAAATACAAAAGAAAGAACTGAGTCTTCAATGAGACTAAATATACGAAAAGCAATTGTGGGTTGACCATACGCTAAATGTTCCATATAGGCTGGTCGAGTTTCACCTTCAACAAAAGAAGGGATTTCAAAGGGGAGCATTTTGTTATCTAGGTATTTGGTGCGAGCTGAAGCTTCTCCTCCGTACGGCTTAAAGTATTGTCCATGTTGATCTAAGCAATACATCATTCCGCCCGGTGATTCGATTGTTCCACCGCCCACAATTCGAGATACCCCAATACCCGTTGCTCCCAGAGCTAAGGTAACTGCAATATGATCGCTCGCGCCACCTTCAACAACTACAGGTATATTGATTTCGCCTCTCAATTTCCAGAGCAGTACCGGCCAATCAACGACCGAACCGCTTCTGACTCCAGTAATACAGCGTCCTCCTCCTCCAATCCCAATATACAACCCATCACTGCCTGCCTCTTCGAGTTGTTTAGCTTGTTGTACATCCACAACTTGTCCAGCAAAAATCTCAACTTCTTTTCCAAACTCTTCTCGCATCTTCTGCACTGTTTGCAAAGCTCCAAGTCCAGGTTCGGGCGAGTAGACTCGAAATACTCTTACCCCAGCTTCATACAGGCGGCGGGCACGTAGGAGTGCTGAATGCGGTTCAACTTCCAATACACCCATAATATTCCTTTTCCAGATTTCTAGGAGCATCTTCTTTTCCTTAGGAGTTCGCCCTATCAACACTTCACTCTCTTCTAGAGCATTCCACACTTCATGTACCAAATCAACTTGTCGTTGAATGTTATTAAAGACCCCATTGCGTGGCACTCCCACCAGGCAGTGGCATTGTGCCATGGTTGATAAGGCTGATACACTGCCATAAATGTCGGGCATAGCTGAGCCGACTAAGAGAGACCGTGCATATTTTCCTAGTTTGATGAAAGGGCCTTGTGCCAACCGCTCGGTCCGAGAGACACGTTGGTTTTGAGAGCCAACCACGGCAATCCCTAAATCTGAAATAGAGGCGCCAACACCTTCTTTCATAATCCGTTCCATGACTACGCTTTTCACTTTAGGAGGCGCCTGAAAAGATGAGCGTTGAATTTGTTGTAAGTATTGTATTCTCTCCGGATGATTAAAAAGTTCCAAGAAATACTGCCGAACTCGAAGAATCTTGACCATTTTTTCTGGTGGTAACATGCCTGTTTTGGAAACTGGTAAAAAATCAAATGGGGTGAGGAGCATGCCTTGACTGGGATATGCCGATTCTTTTTCATGACTTTCTTGATACCAGTATCTTAAATAGGAAGCCACATCTTGTTCATATGGGCGGAGTTTTTCAGTGATAAAATTTTCCCAGACCGGAATATCTCTAAATGAAGCAAAAGGAGGTATTTGTTGTTTTTTCACTACAGGTCAACATTGTGCATGATTGGTATACGTATGTCAAACCCAATCATTACCACTTTGAGAGCATGGCCTTCGGAGTTTTAAGCAAAATTTTGATATCTTCTATCACACTCTTTTTGCGAGCATACTCGGCGTCCATTTTGGCACGTATTTTGAATGGGACTTCATTGCGGCCACTTGTTTGCCAAGGACCAGTGATTCCCGGCTTAACGGAAAGAATATCCGTTACGAGTTTTTTGGTTTCAGGATATTTGACTGTTTGTTCATCAAGCTCTTTTTGGACATAGGCACGTGGCCCAACCATGCTCATCTCTCCTCTCAGCACATTAATCAACTGAGGAAATTCATCAATTGTGAGAGAACGAAGCACTTTGCCGAGTTTTGTAATCCGTGGGTCATTTTTTAATTTCCAATCACCATTTTTAAATTCTTCGAGTAATTTTTTGTCTTTGCCGCTATGTAGATAGTCATCGGCATCTTTGATCATTGATCGAAACTTGTAAATCTTAAAGAGCTTGCCATCTTTTCCTACTCGTGTATGGGCAAAAAATATTGGCCAACCTGATTCCAGATAAATCAATAATGGCACAATCAACCATATCGGTAAAAAGCCGATAAGTAGCATCATCGCTACTATGATGTCCAAGATTCGTTTGTGTATTTCGTATGATGACATAACTATAGATACTGATTTTGTTGTTCTTCTTTTAATTGTTCCACAATTTTCTTCACATCTTGACTACGATCTTTTGGCATGACCAAGAGAATCTCTCCCGTATCCACAACAATTGTATCTTCCATTCCGACCAATGCAATCATGCGTCCGTTGGTATGTACCAGATTATTGTGAGAATCATACTCAACGACGTTGGCGGTATCTGAGTCATTCAGGATAACGTTGCCTCCAGCATTCTTCTTCTGCAGGTCATAAACGACTTTCCAGTCCCCAATATCATTCCACCCAAAGTCCCCAGGAATCAGGACGAGGTTTTTAGCCTTTTCACTAATAGCGTAATCAATAGCAATTTTTTCTACTTCTTGATAGGCTTTATTAGTTACTGTCATGAATTGGTCGTTATCAATGACATCTAAAATTGGCTGCATAGTACTCAGGATTTCTGGACTGTGTTCCTTAAAAGCTTGCAGTAGGGCTTCTGCCGACCACACATAGTTACATGCATTCCAAAAGTAACGACCAGTTGAGATAAACGCCTTGGCTGTGGCAGTGTTTGGTTTTTCGGTAAAACTTTCTACCTTAAACACTGGTAAGCGTTTCACTTTTTCTAGTTCTTCACCAATTTTGATATATCCTAATCCGGAATGTGGGAAAGTTGGAGTAATACCGACGGTGACTAAAGAGGTCTTTTTGCTTGCGACATCGACAGCAGTTTCAAGGACATGTTTAAACTCTTTTTCATCTGTTGCAATATGATCACTAGCAAGGTTAATAATCACAGCTTCTGGATCTCGTTTATAAGCAATCAACGCGCCTAATAACATTGCTGGGGCTGTTTCTCTTTTTGCTGGTTCACCAATGATATTTTGAGCAGGAAGCTCTGGTAACTGTTGTTTTACGTCTTCAACGTAATCTTTATTACTAATCACTATAATATGATCCGGTTCTGCAAAAAAACGTGCTCGACGGTAGGTATCTTGCATTAGAGTGTTTTTGGTATACAGTCGAAGAAATTGTTTGGGGGTCTTTTCCCGAGATTTTGGCCAAAGTCGTGTTCCACCGCCACCGGCGAGAATGACAACATAAGTGTGATCCATCAAACTCATATATGTTCCTTTCATTCGTCAATAAGGTGTTTTTGCCAAGCAGAGCTTATTGCTTCAGAAAATTGTTGTTTGAATCTTTCTGTATTATACCGCTGCGCATGACGTTGTATGTAGCTCTTTTTCCAATGATGAGTTTTCATACTATACATGGCAGCAATGACATCGTCTACAGTTTGCGAGGCACAGTGTACACCTGTTTTGCCATCTTCTACAACCTCTGCTGCTCCACTCTTCTGATTTACAATTACGGGTATCCCTATAGATTGGGCTTCTAAAGCCACTAATCCAAAATCTTCTTCAGCAAGCAATAAGAGTGCATGTGCACCATTATAATGCTCCTGAAGTTCAGTAGCTGTTTGATTAGACAATATCGTAATAAAAGCATCCGCCTTCAAATGATGAATCAACACCTCTAGCTTTTTTCTTTCTGGTCCATCCCCTACAATGATCAACTTTTGCTGAGATTTCGCACAAGCACGCACTGC
>CAZULU010000065.1:0-4740 GCA_964621585.1 uncultured Pseudomonadales bacterium | reverse complement strand
ACCCGCCGAGGAACCGAGTTTGATGTACATATCCCTGGTCAAAACGCGTCGCAATTTGTGTATATGCCACTGTTTGGAGCACATCAGGCTGTCAATACGTTGCCAGCATTTTGGTTAGGAAAACATTTGCACATCGATGCAGGACAAATTGCTCAGCAGTGTACTTCTTTGCCATTCATTCATCGTCGTCATGAGCCAACTTTTGCCGAAAACAATGTCTTGGTGCTTGATAACAGTTACAACACGAATCCAGACTCAGCAAAAGCTTCACTCCAATTACTTGAAGACCTGAAACCTTCCAGAAAGTTGATAGTCACCATGGGTTTTACTGAGTTAGGGGAAGATAGTCCTCAGATTCACCGAGCATTTGGCAAAGAACTTGCAGAGGTTGTGGATTATGTGGGAATTATTGATACACCAAATGCAAAATACATCATGGAGGGATTTGAAAAAGCTGGCGGCAAGAAAAGTCATGTTATGATTGGCAAAGATATGGATGAAGCTGTCCAGCTTCTGAGTAAATTTATTGTTCCAGATAGTGTGATTCTCCTTGAAGGAGGATACCGAGAACTGTATACGTAAAAGAACGGAGGAATTATGAAAAAGACTATTGCGTTTTTGTATGGTGGAGTATCTTTAGAGCATGAAGTATCGGTCATTACGGGTTTGCAAGCCATGAAACACATGGAACAAACAAAGTATCAAGTATTACCAATTTATGTTGATAAAGCAGGCAAATGGTGGACCGGTGAGGCAGTATCCACCAATGAATTTTTCAAAGCTGGCCACAATGAACACCCCGAAAAATACGCAGAGCCATTCACTATCACATTTGGTGAAAACACTCATGGAATAGACGCAGCAATCCTCTGTTTCCATGGAGGGTATGGAGAAAATGGGAGTGTGCAAGGTGTATTGGAAATGGCAGAAATCCCCTATCAAGGTCCCAGTGTAGCAAGTTCGGCAGTGTGTTTTGACAAGATTTTTACCCGCCAAGTGTTGACATCGGAAGGTATTTCTCAACCCAAATATCTGTGGTTTACGACTGAACAATATGACGTTGATGCCAAAACAATTTTGCAGCGCATTCAATCGGAAATTCAGTACCCATGTTACGTCAAGGCTGCAAATTCTGGTTCTAGTATTGGAGTCAAGCGAGCAGATTCTGAAAAAGCCTTCATTACAGCATTAGAAGAACTACGGTTATATGACAATCGTATCTTGATTGAAGCTGAAGTCAGAGATTGTATTGAAGTGAATATCTCAGTGATGGGTACTCAGCAAAACATGCAGGTTTCTGCTTCCGAACAACCAATTAAATCAGCGGAGTTACTCAGTTTTGCCGACAAATATGAAAAAAATGGCAAAGGAAAAAAGACGGGGATGGCGAGTGCTACTCGTAGAATTCCTGCTCCCATTAGTGCTCGGTTTGAAGAGCAACTCAAAGAACATGCGAAGCGTATTTTCCAGGTCTTAAATTGTGAGGGAGTCGTACGTATTGATTTCTTCGCTAACCCATCGACGCAAGCATACACGGTAACGGAGATTAATACGATTCCCGGGAGTTTGAGTTTCTATTTATGGGAACCTGAGACTGTGAAATTTCGACAATTGCTCGAACGGTTAGTTGCTATTGCTGAAGAACGTCAACAGATCAAAACCAATCGAGTCACTACCTTTGACAATAGTTTACTTAAAAAGTTGTAAATACTGGGTATAAAAATCATATGTCCCAACAGACCACTAAAAATGGATACATTGTCCAAGCTGATGTGATTCGGTTGATTGCTATCTTGGGTGTGGTGTTTATACATCTAGTGTATGGAATTTATAGCCGACCTGATTTTTTGGGTGGCGCGACGTGGTGGTTGACCAATATTCTCAATGCTTTTTCTCGAGTTTCAATTCCGTTATTCATCATGTTGAGTGGGTATTTAATGATTCCGAAGTCCGAGTCCGTCAAATCGACATTATATAGAACAGTCAAGAGAATTTTAATTCCATTATTCTTCTGGGCAGGTTTTTATCTCTGGTGGATGGCTGATTTCCATGGCAAGCCATATGATGTTCAAGAGATTTTATCAATGCTGGTGATGTCAAATGTTTATAATTATTATTTTCTCATCATCTTGGCCGGACTATATCTGTTATTGCCGGTGATTCGTACTCTAGTGCAGTGTGCCTCAAAGACAGTGTTATGGTATCTTGTTGCAATTTCAATTGGGGCAGGTATGGTATTGTATCTCTCCCCGTATGTTTTTTTACCAGACGTAACATTGTTGAATAGTTTTACCATTTGGTTTCCATTCTTAGGCTATTTTCTGCTTGGGTATTTACTTAAAACCCCTCCTAAATCAATGACACCATGGATGATTACTTTCTTGCTGGCCTTTGTATGTACGATCGGGCTGGGGTACTGGAATGTCTCGCTGCGCTCACAAGGTATTGAAACATTTTGGCGAAGCAGTGGGGTGTCTTACTTTGATGAATATCTCAGTCCTGCTGTCATCATTATGTCGATGAGTCTGTTTCAAATTTTACTCCACTCTAGATTGTTAGCAACCCGAGCCAGTCATAACAAATTTATTGTAAGCGGATTGAAACAGGTGTCTAAAGCTGCATTTGCAGTCTATTTGATCCATGGATTTGTGATCGATTACCTTGAGCTTCGACAAGGGTTTGCTTTCGAATACCTTGATACGAATTTACTTACATACTTTCTCACTAAATCATTTTTGACGATTGCTCTTTCATTTGTACTTGGGTCAATTCTAGTACGTTTGCCCATAGTTAAATGGGTTTTTGGCGAGAAATAGTGCTAAGATATTTTCAATTGTACGGGAAGGAAATACTATGAAAAATATATTAGTGACTGGAGCCTTCGGTCAAATAGGCTCAGAGCTAGTTCCTGCATTACAAGCACAATTCGGTAAAGACCACGTGATTGCGATGGGGAATACCAATATTCCAGATGATTTCGATGGAATTGTGGAAAAAGGGAAGTTACCAGATAAAGAATTACTGCGGACATTAATTGAAAAATACCAAATTGATACTATTTACCACTTGGTTTCATTGTTATCAGCCAAAGGTGAAGTTGACCCTACCGTAACTTGGAACCTCAACATGGGAAGTTTGAAAGATGTGCTGGATTTGGCAGTGGAGTTTAAACTCAAAGTCTTTTGGCCTAGCTCTATTGCCGCGTTTGGTCCAACCACTCCTCGTCAAAACACTCCCCAACACACCATTCTCGAACCAACTACTATGTATGGAGTGACTAAAGCTGCTGGGGAATTACTGTGCCAATATTACTTTAACAAGTTCGGTGTGGATGTTCGAAGCATCCGATATCCTGGTATCATCAGTTATAAAGCGGAACCAGGTGGGGGTACGACCGACTATGCTGTAGCTGTTTTTTACGAGGTGCTGAAAACCGGCAAGTATGAATGTTATTTACGTGCTGATACCGTTTTGCCCATGATGTACATGGATGATGCGGTCAAAGGTACCATGCAACTGATGGAAGCACCGAGTGAACAAGTCAAAGTCAGAACAAGTTATAACTTGGCAGCCATCAGTTTTAGTGCTGAAGAAATTGTGGCAGAAATTCAAAAGCATTTGCCTTTTGAAGTGATATATAATCCTGACCACCGCCAACAAATAGCGGATTCTTGGCCACAATCTATTGATGATAGTGATGCTCGTACAGATTGGGGCTGGCAACATGATTTTGATTTAGCCAAGATGACTGAGGTGATGTTGAAAAAGTTGAGAGAGAAAATGAAAAAATAAACTGTGTAGCGAGTATAATACATGCGCTTGCCCAGAAAGGAACAGATGAGAGTAACCGATCAACATAGCTATTTAGGATGGCATACCGGTACTGATAATTTGCTGGTCATTGACCCTGATAAAAGCCAAGGACAAGCTGACGAGCTACAGCCCATTAGTCTACAGGATTACGAACAATTAATGGCGGTAACACATTTCTTGGTTGAGCAAGCAGCTCAGTATGAATTATTTTCCATACTTTTACTGATTGACCCACAGCAACGATCATTTCTCCCTAGACTAATTCGTGCGTATAATGTTTTAAAGCCTTCAGACACTCCTACTTTTAATGCTCTGCAGTTTGAAGAAGACCTTGATCCAACTACTGTTGCTACTGACCTTCCTGATCTGAGGAGTGATACTCATGATTCTTTTGCATGCTTGAGAATTCGCAAGATCCGAGCAGTCGCCTAATTACATGTTAAAGGAATCTATGTCAAAAAAAACATTTCACCACATATTAGAGCAAGAACTAGAGCGAATAGACGATGCAAAGATTTCGAAGCGATTTGAGCGAGTGATTGAAGGATTTACGGAGCATCCTTCCCCTCGCGCAGTAGTTGAAGGCAAAGAGTATCGCATCTTCAACTCTAACGATTACCTTGGGTTGCGTCATCATCCTCTTCTAAAAGAAGCTGAGCATCAAGCTTCGCAGCAATTTGGAGCAGGCCCAGGTGCAGTGCGTTTCATTTCCGGAACTATGAAAGTTCACCGTGATTTAGAACAAGCGATTGCCAAGTTTCACGGCCGAGATGATGCGATGGTTTTTTCTTCGGCGTTTGCTGCGAATTTAGCCGTCTTGTTTTGTTTGATCAAAGGTCAGAGCCGAGACGCCCTGGTTTCCGGTAATACCTTAGTGGTATCTGATGAACTTAACCACCGGAGTATCATTGATGGTATTCGATTGCC
>CAZULU010000064.1:2870-5008 GCA_964621585.1 uncultured Pseudomonadales bacterium | reverse complement strand
AAATTTAATTTCCGGAGGTGGCTGGCTGGCTCCATTTATGTGGTTTTACTCAAAAGTTGAAGGACTAACAGTTGATCAGGCTAAGATGATGAATCGTGAAGTGGTTCCGCTATCAGTTGAGGTGCTGGCTAAGGATAATTGTCTATTAATATTTCCAGATGGTGGTATTCGAAAAGATAAGTGGTTTAAAGGAATTGGTTGGATTATTATAGAATTTTTTGAAAAGTTTCCCAAAAAACAAATATGGCTACATCCATTTTATTTTCACAACGTGAGTACTTTTCAGCTTTTTCAGCTAAATTGGAAACTGCTCATCAACAATACGAAAAAATATCAAATCAGCGTAACAGACCGTATGCCACTAGTAGTCTCCTACGGGTTTTTTGTTGAGCAAGGTTTAGATAGTAGCCTAGACAAAAAACAACAAGTTAGTTGGGTAGTTCAGTGGTTGTATGACTATTACTATCAACAGTAGTAGTGAGATACTGGCCTAACACGTCTGCTAGCTCTTGCGTGTTATTGATGAGAGGATTGTGATTTGAAGAAAGTCGTTGAGAGTGAGCCTTGGTAAACTTTTTACAGTATTGTATCTGTGCGTGACTCCACACAATCCAATCATCTTTACCCCAGAGGTAGAGGTTTTCTTTTTTGTCAAAATTTTTCCAGACTCGATTTTTCCATCCAAAAGCCGCAATCCAGTGCCAACCATACATCAGTAATCCCATTGCCCGAATATCTGAGTAAATTCGAGTGAGACTATAATCAAAATGGTGTTGGTACTCATAGTGATCATGTACAGTTCGGTGTAAAAGGTGGGACACTCGGTTATGAGGATTTACGCGGCACAGAATTTGATAGGTCAGGGGAAGTAGGTGATGCATAAAAGGAAAAGGCATCTGCGGTAGAGAACAGACCAGGACTACTCCACAGATATTTGCTGGTCGGTAACGGTTGAGATATTCTTGGACAGCAATCCCTCCCCAGGAATGTCCAATGAGAATAAGTTTTTTGTTGGGAAAGTAGTTGCACAACGTATCTAGGTCTTTTGCTGTTACTTGATAAATATCTTTTTCGGATGGAGGAAAGGTTCTGGTGGAATAGCCATGTCCACGCAGGTCATAACAGAGTGCTTCAAACTGAAAACGTTGTTGGAGTTGCTGAATAGTTGGTTTCCATGCTTGTAGGTCTCCACCTAATCCATGTACAAAAATGATCAAAGGAGTGTTGTTTTTTTTGCGGATACGCACATTGGCTAAGTGTTCCACATGCAGTGGTCGTTGGTCAAACGAAGGAATAGTAAATGAATTTGCGTGCGACATAGCTTACTGAACGTGCTTTTTGACAGTCTGACGTAATTGTTCTTTTGCCTTTTTATTGTGAGCTGACATTTTCTGCAATGGTTTGATGAACTGATCAAGTTCAGCTGGATTGTTAATAATCTGTTGCAGAATTTGCGTAGCTTTCAAGGGGTTTTCTTCTACATATCCCAGTTTGTACTCGCGAATAATATCTAAGTTGCCATCTTCTTGCCCTGCAATATGAGTTATGGCAAAAAAGGGTGTTAAGGTAGCGACTGACTCAAAAAGGGTATTGGGACCAGCTTTGCCTACCACTAAATCCGCAGCTTGAATATATTCGTGAAGTTTGTTGGTAAAAGAAAGCGGGACAATTTTAGTTTTATTCCGAGTTTGCTTGAGCATTCTTGCGATCAACTTGACGGCTTTAAACAGATTTTTATTATTACCGCAAGCAATTATTAACTGAAGGTCTTCATTGGGTTCTAGCAGTAACCCCAAAATTTTCATAATTAACGCTGTGCCTTCAGAACCTGAAGCAACTAGGAATGTTAATTTCTTAGGGTGGAGTCGAAGTTTTTTGCGAACCTCAACTTTATCGTATGGTTGTTCAAATTGATCCCGGACAAACCAACCGAGTGACTTGTAGCGAGCGCGGTCATTCATAGATGTGCACAACTCTACTTGGTTTGTATCAAAGGCTACATTTAATACCGCTTTTTCACTAATAACTAACGAATGTACAGATTTAGGGTCGGTGAGTAAGTTGATGAAGGGGACATTGTACTCATCCTGGATGTCTTCAAGTACGGGTGAAAACATGAAATAGGTATTGATCATGAG
>CAZULU010000064.1:0-2770 GCA_964621585.1 uncultured Pseudomonadales bacterium | reverse complement strand
ATTGTTGGTTTGGGAAATCCAGGGAAAGAATATGCACTAACACGCCATAATGTGGGGTGGATGTTTGTCGAGTACCTTCAAAAACGAGTAGGTTTACCAGAATTTAAGGACCAGAAAAAATTGAAGGCTGATGTCACACGCAACTCAGACCTGTGTTTGATAAAACCTACCACCTATATGAATCGTTCGGGTGAAGCGGTATACAGTACGGTTCACTACTATGATCAAGAAACACTACAGGGTGACGAACGAGAAAATGTGATTGTCGTTCACGACGATTTAGACTTAAGCATCGGTTCCTACAAGTTACAGTTTGGGAAAGGACCGAAGGTCCACAACGGTGTCAATTCTGTTCGCACTCATCTTAAATCTTCAAATTTTTGGTATGTCCGAATTGGAATTGATAATCGTCAAGGTGTTCGCACTATGCCAGGTCAAGCGTACGTTTTGCAACCATTTACTGCACTCGAGCAACAGATGATTACTACTGTCTTTGCAGAAATCTATGAGCGACTTCACACCCAAATTGAGATACACTAAATAAATTGCTTATAGTTATTGTGTATCGCTATGCCAAAGTTCCCGCATTTCTTTTTTCATAGTCATTCGGTGTTTTCCAGAAACTTCAAGTTTTTGTTTTTGGCGAAGCTGTTTCATGCCACCGCTAGCATTCTAACTTTTTTCTTTTTCCCAGTGTTTTTATTTAATTTAGGCAAAGATACTCCCTTGTTGTCATTTGCCCCTGTCGGTGATTTTCAAAAGGGAATGATTGCAGTTGGAACCTACTTCTTGTTCCAGAGGTTTATTATCCTCTTGATCAATCAACCGATTGGTAAGTTTATTGGGCGGATCGGGTATCGGAATGGCATGATCATGGGGCAAGTAATGAATATCATCTTTTTAAGTATTATGCAGTTTGTGACAGATAATCCGTGGTTGATCATCTTGGCTTTGGCAATAGAATCTTTTAAAGTTCCACTGTTTTGGACGTCATATCACTCTTTGTTTGCCAACACTGCTATATATAAAAATATGGGGAAGAGTGTCGGCACAGTAGAGTTTTTTACTCGGTTACTGCACGTAGCACTGCCTGCAATTTCTGGGTTTATTATTGTAACCTTTGGTTTTTCGACATTGTTTTTAGTGAGTTTATCGTTGCAGTTCGTATCGATGATGATCTTGTTTTTGGTAGAACAGCCTCCATCCGTTAGTATTACTTCTTTTCTTGAACAATTCACTATTTTTAAACCCTATAAATCAAAGAGTTTACTGTTTGGGCTTGCTGGTCGATATGTAGTAGAGTCACTGCAATTTTTATGGCCGTTCTTTGTAGTACTGTTGATTGGCTCAGTCGATGAAGTTGGATTTTTATACTCAGTAGTTTTCTTCTTATCTTTGTTAATGATTTATTTTTCTGGTTGGTATGTAGACCATCAAAAAGGTCGTCGGCCGTTATTGTTATCCGGTGCTCTGATGGGAGCTTTGTGGTTGGGGAGAGCGACTGTCACTGCTCCTTGGGGTGTGATTGCTCTCGACACCGTTGATAAACTTCTTGCCAGTATTTTTTATCCATTTTATGACTCTTTACTGTATAAAGGTGCAAAAGGGAAATTTACCCTGGCGTATTTTGTCTATCGTGAGCGAGTGTTGAGTGCTACAGGTGTCTTGTTTTGGTTAAGTTTTGTGTTGTACTTTAGTTTCTTCGAAAACTGGCAACCACTCATGATGATTGGATTTATTGCAATGCCGTTGGCGTTGCAGTTGCGAGATATTTCACAGAAAAAAGGATAACTACATCTTTTTTCTTCGTCCCTTTTCAGGCAAAATACAGCCATGTCAGCCAATTCCTCCAATGATGAACAGACGCTTTTTTCTGGGTTGGGTCAATTACTCAAGGATTACCAGCAAAAGCCGGTTAATAAATATGTATCGCAAGAGTTTCAAGACTATGGCTATCGGTTGGCTATGGAACTGGATGATGAAGCCCACAAGAGTTTATATATTAAAATGGCGAAAACCGTAGATCGAGGCATCCTAGAGTCTGCTCGCAGTTTTGTAATTGATTCGCAAGCAAAAAGTAAAGCAAAGTTGTTTATGTGGAAAGTAAAACAGTTGCGAGCCGCCAAAAAGGCTCAAACATAATAACGGCAAGATTTTTTGAAAAAAATCCTGTATGATCAGGTCATGACACAGCATCTGCGGTATTTTTTATTAGCAGGGTTTTTAGGTGTTTTCATCATTAAGTTTGGAATAACCATCCCCTTTGCCTTGTTTATTTTGGGTGGTGTGATGGGGTTTCATCTATTTGAGACTGAAGCACTGTTTCATTATTTCTTAGAAAACACTAAGCCTCGATTTTCCGCCAAACTATTACACAATGCGTTTGCTGATACCGAAAAAAAGCCCTTAATAGCTCAGCGAGTACTATTTCCTCTGTATGTGTTTCTTGCTTTACTAATCATCACTTCTACCGGTAGTGTAGTCGGTGTGTCTTTGATATTAGGGTTGGGACTACGATACGTCTGGGAACTTCTTATGCACCGTCACTCGGTGGAGCTGATACAAGCCAAGTACTTGAAAAACGTTCTCACTAACTCTTCACCTGATACAGTTCGCAAAGTAATGTGGGGCTATGTAGTGGTATTTACTGTATTGAGCCTACTGGTGTTCTTTTAATTTATGATTAACTTTTTTGGTTTAGCTCTTCATGCCTATGGCTTTTTTATTGGATTAGCGATTGTAATTGCTGTGTTGGTAGCAGAGAAAATTA
>CAZULU010000063.1:0-5156 GCA_964621585.1 uncultured Pseudomonadales bacterium | reverse complement strand
TCTCTGAGAGTTTGTGAAGAAGATGAATCATGAGAGGGATGTACAAGTTTATCAACTTCGACTTCTTGAACAAAGACATGGAGATCAATTCTGTCTAAGATTGGTCCGGAGAGCTTTTTACCATATTTTTCAATCTGTGTTCGCGTACACGAACAGTGTTTTGTTTTTGATAAAGAGTAACCGCAAGGACAGGGGTTAGCGGCCGCTACAAGGGTAAAATGGGCTGGATATTGCGTAGAACCAGAAGCTCTAGATATTTGAACAATGTGATCTTCTAGCGGCTGACGCAAGCTCTCAAGTGAACTATGAGAAAATTCGGGAAATTCGTCAAGAAACAATACTCCTCTGTGGGCAAGCGAAATTTCTCCAGGACGGAGTTTTGTACCACCTCCAATGAGGCCCACTTGACTGATAGTATGATGTGGCGCACGGAAAGGACGATGTGCAATCAGTCCATTTTGTGTGAGTCCTGCGACCGAGTATATATTTGTAACGTCGATTGCTTCTTGTTCGGAAAGTGGAGGAAGTATAGTAGTCAGCGTTTTCGCTAATAAACTTTTTCCACTACCAGGCGAACCATTTAATAAAATGTTGTGCCCACCAGCAGCAGCTATCACCAAGGCTCGTTTTGCTTGCTCTTGCCCAACAATATCACTGAAATCTTGTGTGAGGGTAGACAAAAAGCATTGTTGAAAAGTTCTAGTCTTCAGAATAGGTAGAGGATGTTGAACAGAAAAATGCTCTACCAATTCCATAATGTGTGAGATAGGGTGAATTGTGATACCCGAAATGATATCAACTTCACTAGAGTTCTCATGTGGAATTACTATGCTTTTATAACCATTTCTGACAGCATGTAGCACTGCGGGAAGCGTGCCCTTAATTTTTCTAACTTCTCCCGTTAAAGATAGCTCGCCAATACACATCATTACTTTTTGTGTTGGAAGAGTAATCAGCTCAAATGAGTGAAGGATTCCTAATGCAATGGGTAAGTCAAAATTTGGTCCCTCTTTAGGAACGTCGGCTGGAGCAAGATTAATAGTAATTTTCTTGGCTGGGAAAGAAACCCCACAGTTTTGTAAAGCTGTTTTTACACGTTGCTCTGATTCTTGAACTGCTTTGGATGGTAGTCCGACAATTTGAATTCCTGGTTGCCCTCTGCCTGCATTCACTTCTACTTCAACCGTCAATGTTTCTAGCCCTTGAGTTGTAACTGAAAAAACTTTGCCATGCATCCATTCAGTGTGTAGTACAATTCTGAACGAATTCTTACATGGCTTGAATAGAGTAGACGAAGAGAAGCATACTGATCACAACACAATAGATAGCAAAATAATGCAGCTGAGCCTTCTTAATTACAGCTCTGAACCATTGTAAACTGATCATACCGGCAATGAATGAAAAAAACGCACCTACTACCATGGTTGGGACTTCTTGTGTGGAAAAAAACTGTCCCCCTTGCCAAATGTCCAGAAGTGAAAATACCGCTGCTCCTAGGATAGCTGGTATGGAGAGCAAAAATGAAAAGCGAAATGCTTTTTCTCTTTCAATATTCATAAATAATGCTCCAGCAACCGTTGATCCAGAGCGAGAGATTCCCGGTAAAATTGAAACAGCTTGCCAAATACCAATGACGAAAGCACGCCAAGGATTGATAACTTTTTTATCACTTTCTGTTTGGTGAGTAAGTTTGTATTGTGCGGCAAAGAGAATCAGTGCTGTCACAAACAACTCAATAGAGACATTGAGTGTAGATCCAAAGGCATAGGTTATGAAATCTTTAAAGACAACTCCAAAGAGTACCGCAGGAATCGTTCCAATAATCAGTAATTTATAGTCATTAAATTTGAGCGCAATGATATCTTTCCAGAAGAAAAAGATAACAGCCATGAGTGTTGCTAAATGGACGACAATCTCAAAGCTTAAGGATGTCGTAGCCGGCACTCCGAGCAGTCTCTCAGCAATGACCAAATGACCTGAACTAGAAATTGGCAAGAACTCAGTAAACCCTTGAACGAGGCCTAAGATAATAGCTTGAAAAAATGTCATGAACGTTTACTTTCAGGTTCAGCAGTGTCGCGTTTAAATGTGGTGTACCAATCGTCAGCCATTTTTCCTACAACATCTTTTGCGCCTAATCCAACCGCAAGAGAAATGGAGACAGTGATGGTAGCGACAAAGCCAATAAAGAGGATTGTAATGAAACGCTCCGCTATACCGAGCTCAGAAATAGCAGCAAGACTAAAAATAACCATAGTTAGGTAACTTGCTACTTTGCCTAATAGGCGTGCTTGTCTACCACCGATGGTTTTGATAGAACCTTTGACAATGCTTTCGAGAATGCCAGAAACAAATACTCCCAGAAAGATAATGACAACAGCTGCAAATATTTTAGGAATATACACAAGTACGCGCTCTAATACCAAGGTCAGGGAGTAGAGACCAAGGACAGATACTGCAATGTAAAATACCAGTAGCATCAATAACCAGTAAACAACTCCACCGAGAGCTTGTTCGATGCGTTTAGAAAAGTTGCTCTCTGAGAGAAAAGCTTCTACAGGAGTGTTTTTGAAAACTTTGGATAACTGAAGCAATTCGAGTGATCGAACCACGATCTTTCGCACCCAGCGGGCTAAAAATACACCAATAAACAATATTGCTAGTGCAGCAAAAATACGGGGCAAAAAGGCAGAAATCTGGCTCACAGTTAGAAAGTAGGCAGCAGTAATATCTGTGGGTAAGCTAGTCGCGAACCTGTCCATAGGACTCCTTTTTTTGAAATTATCTTTGATTGTAACTTTTCTTGAGGTTGTGTCAAAGTAGGAAAAGTGGAAATATTATAGGATTTATGTTATAATAGCTATATACTGATCAAGTAGTCGCCCCGCCCAAAGTGGGGAGGAAAGTCTGGACAGCAGAACACAGAGTGCCTGGTGAAAGCCAGGGAACCCGCCTTCGGCGGGTGACAGTTAGAGCAACAGTGACGAGCCGGGTGGCGCCGGGTGAAACGATCAAGCTACTGGATAACTTGTTTTTCAACAAGTTGGCAATCCTCCTTGCTGCAACTGCCGAGATTCACCGTAATGGATGTGTTCCCTATATCTCGCTTCGCGAGAGGTGGTGATAAGGATGCAGGCTTAGAGAAATGACTACATAAACAGAATCTGGCTTATGATCAGTTACCTATCAGAAAACTCTCCGAAAGGAGAGTTTTTTGCATGTGTTTGTTTTCCTTTTCTGAGAAGTTACCGTTCACGTTTCCAAATACTAAATGCAATTCTCAACACGATGAAGACTGGAATTCCCAACAAAGCTCCGATAACGCCACCCAACTTCAAGCCAATTAAAATGGTAATAATACTTGTTAAAGGATCAACGTTTGCAGCTGCTTTCATGATATTGGGAACCAAAATATTATTCTCTAAAACTTGTACCAGACTGTAGAGTAAGACAACCACTAAAGCCATTGTAGGAGACACCATAAACAGCGCAATAATTACTGCTGGTACTGCTGACAACGTTGGTCCAATATTTGGTAATATTTCTAATAGTCCGGCTAGCACCGCAAGCGGAAGTGCAAATGGTATACCGAGTAATGTTAGACCGGCATACGTTGCAACACCTATCGCTAACATTAAGGTAAGTTGACCTCGTACCCAGCCACCAAGTTCAAATTCCATGCGATCCAGAAATTCTTGTGCTATAGATTTAATCTTTTTATTTTCAGTAAAAAAGGTGATTTGATCAGGGAGTGTTTGTCGATCAATGAGTAAATAAAATGCCATGACCAATAAAGTGATCAGGAAAAGTACTCCAGAAAAAGTTGTAGTGATAATACTAATTATCGAACTCAATGAGCTTCCAAACTGAGTGACTAAGGAGCTTAGTGCTTGTAAGTCTAGTTTAAAATCCCAAAACTCTGCTGGAAGTTGGGGAATTGCTAAAGTTCCCACTAAATTCGCTAGTTCCTGACTAAGTGGAGGAATGACAAAAGTTAACAAGCCGCCCAGTGAGGAGAGGATAATTACGTACATCAAAAGAATGCCTAGAGGTCGAGGAATTTTCCGCTTTTGTAACCAGGTAACAGCTGGATTTAGGGCTGAAGTAATGATGACTGCTAAAAAGATTGCCAAGATGACTTCTCTAATCCTAAAAATAATGCCAGTCATGATTAACGCAAAAATTGTAAAAAGAATAGTCTGTGGAGCAATTGAAATAGGTTGCGGTTTCATAGTTGTTATCCTGAGTTATAGCTACTACATGAAGTATATAGCAAGAATGAGGTAGCAGAAAGTACTCACTTTTGCATTTTTTTATAAGCCACTTCCTAGTTTTTTTTGTACATTGTTGAACAGATTAGGATCGGGAGTAGAAAACCACTCGATTTGATGACGTTTTTTAAACCAAGTCATCTGTCGTTTGGCGTATTGAAATTCACGCAGAGTCCACATTTCTACCAGCTGGTCTTTATCAATTTGGCCGGTAACATATGCGATTATTTCTCTGACACCGGTACTTGTAAAAGCGGGGAGCTTTTGATTCGGAAAATTGCTCAGCAACAGTTCGACTTCTTGGATAGCTCCATTATGAATACGTTGCGTAACCCTTTGTTCTATTCGCTTTGGTAATAGTTCTTTGTCTACATGTAACCCAATCCATGTTTGATTAAAATTTTCAATTGAAGCCGGTTGGAGGGTTAAAGTATGGTGTGTCAAATATTGGAGCACTTCTATTGCCCGTATTAATCGACGAGGATTTTGGCGGTCTGAGTTGTTCATCTGATCTAAATGTGTATGAGACAGCTGACGCAGTTTGGTATGTAATTGTTCTATACTAAAAGATTCGAGCTCTTGTCGTAACTTATCGTTTGGTGGGATGGCTAATTTGGGATCATTGATAAGCAAGGATTCGATATACAGTCCTGATCCACCAACAATAATCAGGTTTTTATGCTCCTGAGTACAGACGTCTATAACTTTCAGTGCATAGTTTCGAAATTGAGAAATAGACCATTCATCAAGCGGTTGTAATACCGAAGTCCCAAAAATCTTTAGTCCTGACGAAACCTCATAATACGCAGCTAATTCAGAGTTGGATGATTTGTGGTAGCTGAAGTTTGATGGAATATCCGCACCTGAGGTAATTTCAAGTCCTTG
>CAZULU010000062.1:0-5226 GCA_964621585.1 uncultured Pseudomonadales bacterium | reverse complement strand
CATAGGAGAGGAAACTAGGCACTAGCACCTAGAGACTGGGGATTAGATACCAGAGATTAGTAGAATTTAACACATATACAAATAAACTACTTTACCATTTCGGCAAATTCCGTCGCATCCAAACTAGCCGTTCCCACTAAAAAGCCTGCAATTTCTTGATGCGTCACCAACTCACCCATTGTTTCTGGGTTTACACTTGCTCCATATAACACGGGAACATCACCAAAAGATTCGTTGATTTCTTTAATTTCGGATAGAACTTCGGAGACAGATTGAATGCTACCAGTTCCGATGTACTCATGTGGTTCATATGCTACGATTAACTTGGTATGAAGAGATGGTTCAATAGCATTCGCTTGCTCAGCAATCTCGCCCCGATCAACACACACAATTGGTGTAATACCATTTTCCAAAGCTTGCTCAACTTTTTTCGCAATATCTTGAGATGTTTCGTGGAAATAGCGTCGTCGTTCCGAGTGGCCAACTATCGCAAAATGAACATCAAATCCTTCTAAATTGTGCGCAGAAATAGCCCCGGTATACGCTCCAGCTGGATACGTACTGAGATCTTGGACTGCCAGATCTACATGATTGTGTAGATGGGTGCTTTGTAAAAAGTCGCTCACAAGTGGAAGAAAGGGAAATGCCGGAGCGATTGCCACTCGATAATGTAGTCCTTTGGTTGCAAGTTGCATTTTTGTTTCGCGCTCAAACTGCTCTAACCATTTTCTAGTTTCACTCAGGTTTTTGTTAGATTTCCAGTTGGCAACTATCAGTTTTTTCATAGTCATATACTATCATATGCTCTTGTTCTCACTACAACCATATTTTTCCCAAAGTTACCATTGATCATTTGTGCGAAAACAGCTTTAATGAGGTCTTAAGTTTTTTGATGATGAACACTCAACTACTCAACACCGACCACCACCAACTCTTACACGTGCTCAACCCTGCGCAAAAAGAAGCAGTACTGCACGAGGAAGGTCCAGCAATGGTGCTAGCTGGAGCAGGCAGTGGCAAAACCAAGGTGCTTACTTCTCGGGTCGCTTGGCTCATTCAAAAACACCATGTCTCACCTGAACGGATTTTGTTAGTCACTTTTACTAACAAAGCAGCGGGAGAAATGAATGAGCGAGTGGAACACTTAACTGGAATTCGCCTGCCTTTTGCTGGAACGTTTCACCGTATCTGTGCCCGAATTTTACGTATAGATGGACACCATATTGGCTTAACCTCTTCCTTTGTCATCTTTGATTCCGATGATCAACAACAATTGATCAAGAGTATCATGAAAGAACTTGGACTTGATCATAAAGAGTATAAACCAGGTGCAGTCTTGGGAATGATCAGTAATGCCAAAAATGAAATGATTACGCCTGAAGATTATCAGGCGATGGCACAAGGCAAATATCAACAAGCTGCTGCTAGAGTCTATAAGCGATACCAATTTGATTTGAAAAAGAATAATGCGGTAGATTTTGATGACCTATTACTTAAAACACTCGAACTCTTCTCGGCTCATCCACAAGTGTTAGCAAAGTATCAACGACAATTTGAATATGTGCTCGTTGATGAGTATCAAGATACCAACAAGGTCCAATATTTATTAACGAAACTGCTTGCGGCTCCTCAAAACAACGTATTTGTAGTGGGTGATGCTGCACAAGCAATTTACAGTTGGCGTGGAGCAGACTACCGTAACTTATTGCAACTCAAAGAAGACTTTCCTGAAATGAAGGAATATCGACTCGAGCAAAACTATCGCTCTACCCAAACTATTTTAAGTGCTGCCTCTCAAGTTATCCGTCAAAATACTACACATCCGGTTCTGGATTTGTGGACAGAACAAACAGGGGCCAGTGATCCAATTATGCTCTACGGCTTACGAGATAATCAAGAAGAAGCCAATAAGATTGCCGAAATCATTGGTCGTCATTATTCACCAAGTGACTACGCTACTATTGCTATTTTGTATCGGACCAATGCTCAAAGTCGGAGTTTTGAAGAAGCGTTTTTACGCAGAGGCATTCCCTATCGAATCGTCGGTGGCGTGAAATTTTATGCCCGCAAAGAAGTTAAAGATTTGTTGAGTTATCTTCGTTTAGTGTTGAATCCAAATGATAGTGTGAGTATTGAGCGCGTTAGTAAAATCGGTAAACGACGCTATCAACAATTTGATCGATGGCGAGAAGGCTTATTGCAACTAGCTGTGATCTTAACACCTCTGGAAATGCTTGATCAAATCATTCATGCCACTGCATACAAAGATTTTTTTGACACTAACGACGAAGACGATATTAGCCGCTTAGAAAACATTGAAGAGTTGCGATCTGTGGCGAGTCAATTTCAAGAACTAGATCAATTCTTGGAAAATGTTGCGTTGGTGGATAACTCCGCAAGTTCGACCAAAGACTTAGCTGATGTATCTGGTGTTAGAGAAGAACAGCCGGCCATTACCCTCATGAGTTTGCACTCTGCCAAAGGATTGGAGTTTGATACAGTCTTTATGGTTGGGATGGAAGAAGGCTTGTTCCCGCATTCTCGATCTCTAATGGATATGAATCAGATGGAAGAAGAACGACGTTTGTGTTATGTGGGAATTACCCGCGCGAAACAAAGATTAATACTTACCTTTGCCCAACAACGTTTTTTCTATGGCAGCATGTCTCCTTCCACGATGTCTCGATTTTTACGAGAAATTCCGGAAGAGTTCTTGCAAATCGAAATTACCCAACAACAAGAATATCGTCCACGACCCAGCTACGCTAAATATGGCGTCAAAGCCAATTTTTCCCCATATTCTTCAGGTGTCACCGATTACAAACCCAAAACTACTAAACGCAATGTAGTTATCGAAGATAGTGAATTTGATGATATACTCAGTGGAGAAATAGATATCGATGCGTGGTTAGATAAATAATAGTTAATCTTTTTTTCTCAGAAATATTCTCATTATATTGGGATCAAAACCATCTTCAATTCCTTTACTGCGTTTCAAACGTTCATACATTTTTTTTGCCCCTGCGTGATCTTTACTTGGAATCCACTTTTCAACTAACTTACTATCCAAGATCTCTTGAACTATGTGCTCAGCTAAATTGGGAATGTAAGCTTGATGATTCGCATGATCAGCATTCCGAGGACTTGTGAAATTGTCTGAGAAGTGAACAAAAAAATACTCCTCACCCTCGACTTTCCCTGATATCGATCCTACCTTTATATCATCACAATATGCCCTAAAATCGACAGCTTCACTGGAATAATCCGCAACCGTAGCTATAACTTGAACCTTCCTCATGGTGCCATGTTCATCTGGAATGCTGAACCAAATACGCCGTGCATTAAACGTATCGATAAAGCTCTGCAACTCAGGAGATACAAATCGTTCTTTTTTATCTGTCATTGGAATTCTGTGCTAATTTGTAATAGATGCTGTAACGTTTTTTCTCTCTCCTCGCCTTCCAGCCACCGTGGCTGACCATAATCTTCTATCAACATGGGCAAAAATTCGACATCAATGAGCTTGTGGTTATAAAAGTAATATTTTCCAACTACCCCTTCTCGGGTTTCGTGGGACCACATTTGATCAAAAATAAAATTACCGTGAGAATACATAATCACTTTGTTATTGTAGATTTCAACCGGCTGATACCAATGTGGATGATTCCCTATCACCAAGTCTGCTCCTTGATCAATTGCGAAATGGGCCAACAACTGTTGGTGAGAACTCGGTTGGTACGTATACTCATTGCCCCAGTGAAACTGCACAACTACTACATCAGCCTGTTGTTTTGCATCAGCAATTTCTTGGGCAATCAATGATTGCTCAGACAGATTTACACCCACTTGAAGATCAACTTCGTTGTAGCCAACAAATCCAAACGTTGTCCCATTTACTTCACGGTACACTGGACCTCTTCCACTCACTCCAGCAATTTCCATACCTGCACGTGTGATGAAATCGACGGTTTGAGCAACTCCCTCTTGTCCCCAATTGCCCGCATGATTATTGGCAAAGTTTACAACATCCACTCCTGCAAATTGCAGGCCTTGCACATGCTGAGGATCTCCACAAAAAATCATTCCATCATCTCGTACCGGACACTCTTTCACTAACGGCGTTTCTAAGTTAATCACGGTCAAATTTGCATTTCGCAACTCAGTTGCAACTCTTTCCCAGGCCCAATTAAAATTGTTGAAGCGTACTGTTTTGGCATTCACACTGCGAGCTGTTAACACGTCACCGGTGACAAGCACAGTCGTTATTTCTTCGGGAGTAATAGTTTCTGGGAAATCAAGTCTATTGTTAAAAAATTGCGGTATTGTATGTGGGGGAATATGCACTTCTTTTGCAACAGGTAGGGGAGAAAAAGAAAATGGTTCACTGAGGCTGACACTGATCCGCCTGGGGGTAAATACAAACAATGCCCCAAGCACAGTGAGAAAGATACAAAAAGCTAACAGTAACCACAAATATTTTTTTAATACCACAATATATAGTATCTCATATTTTTATTGCTCTGTATTCTTGCTAGAATATGTAGATACACTTGTTACGCATAAGTAAAAACTCGTATGTCTTCCCCTTCCACCAAAAAAGTTGCAATCATTGGCGCTGGTTTTACTGGTTTGTCAGCGGCTTGGCAGCTCAAAAAAAATGGTTATGACGTAACAGTATTTGAAGCTACAGATCATCCTGGTGGCCTAGCTGCAGGTTTTCATCAACCAGATTGGCAGTGGAGTTTGGAACATCACTATCATCATATTTTTGAATCAGACAAAGCTATCCAACAGTTCGTACAGGAACTAGGTCTAGAAAACACTCTTTTCTTTAAAAAAGTAATTACCAAAACCAGATTTCAAGGAAAAAAATTTCAGCTTGATTCTGCTATCACACTATTAACTTGTCCTGTTCTCTCTCCGATAGCAAAACTACGCACGGCTGTCACTTTAGTAGTTTTAAAACTGTTTCCGTATGTTTCATGGTATGAGCAACATACTGCCAAAAATTTCCTGCTCAAAACCATGGGTAAAGAATCGTGGCAAAAACTCTGGGAACCATTATTCCTCGGCAAGTTTGGCAAGTTTACCTCCGTGGTCAATGCGGCTTGGTTTTGGGCTAGAATTCACGTTCGTTCTGACAAATTGGGCTATTTCGAAGGTGGCTTTGCTACTCTAGCAGATCAAATTGTTACCCAACTCAAACAAAAACAGATCCACTTTCGT
>CAZULU010000061.1:0-5314 GCA_964621585.1 uncultured Pseudomonadales bacterium | reverse complement strand
TTTGCAGGCAAGCCAGCGCCTGATCGTAAAGAAATGGTGGATCAGCGGTTGCGAGATTTGGTAGATGTGATGGTGGATGGTGAATGTGGTGGAGAGCAACCGTCGACTGTGGTTGATGCAACTGGAGATACTATAGCGGTACTTCGTGAAGGTCCAGTAAAAATAATTTCACAATAATCTATGATCTCTCATTTTTTCCGAAAAGAGTATCATTCGCTCAATCAAATTTGTGTATCACGTTCCGCTTTAGAAGCAAATTATCGAGGTTTATCGCAACTACACCCTAACTCTGCAATTTGTCCAGTTCTCAAAAGTAATGCATATGGTCATGGTTTGTCACAAGTAGCACCAATCTTTGATTCCCTTAAGCCAGCTTTTTTGGTAGTAGATAGCCTCTATGAAGCATACGAACTGCGAAAGTTGAGAGTAAAATCCCCTATTCTTATCATGGGGTATACTGATCCTCGCAATTTTGCAGTAAAAGAACTGGGTTTTGAATATGCTGTATACGATCTAGAAATGGTTAGAGCTCTCAGCCGTTATCAACGGCACAGTAGAGTACATCTGTTTGTGGATACTGGTATGCATAGAGAGGGAATTCCACTCCCAGACTTACGAAGTTTTACAACAGAAGTTAAAAAATTGAACAATATCGAAGTAGTTGGAGTGTGTTCGCACTTCGCTGATGCTGATAACCCAAAGGATACGAGTTGGATGAAGAAACAGATGGCGAATTTTTTAGAGGCGATCAATATTTTAGAAACTGAGGATGTACATCCGCAATGGAAGCATCTGGCTGCTTCTGCAGGCACGTTAAAACTTCAGCATCCGAAACTGAACATGTTTCGAGTTGGACTGGCGAGTTACGGGATTTGTCCATTAGAACCAACTGATCCCTTTTTCGAACAAATGAAGCTATCTCCTGCTTTAAGTTTGCATTCGCATATTGTTCAAATAAAAGAAATACAAAAAGGTGATAGAGTCGGTTATAACGGTACTTTTGAGGCAAAAAAGCGAATGAACATTGCGCTGTTACCATTGGGATACTATGAAGGAGTTGATCGTCGGTTATCTAATCAAGGATGGGTAAAAGTTGGTAAAGAATTCTGTCCAATCATTGGTAGAGTATCGATGAATATGACAACTATTGATGTTACACATGTAGAGTATGTGTACGTAGGACAGCCAGTAACAGTCTATAGTTCAGACGCATCCGACAAAAACAGCCTAGCAGGGGCAGCATTATTAGCTAAAACGATTCCATATGAATTGATAACGAAGCTGGCAGAGTCAGTCAAACGAGTTATCGTTGAATAATTATGCAGACACGTATTCACTCCACTCTTGGTTTTCTTTTTTCCCCAGATTTATCTGAAGTTGTGTTAATTGAAAAACTGCGTCCACAGGCTCACAAAGGTCAGTTGAATGGCTTAGGTGGAAAAGTGGAGCCAGGAGAATCAATCACAGAGTGCTTAATACGGGAAGTGATAGAAGAAACTGGTATTCAGACTGACGAAGAAGACTGGACTCAAATTGGTACTCTACAGTTTGAAGAATGGGATGTTGAGGTGTTTGCCGGAGTTGTTCGCCAAAAAGAAGACATACAGAACAGTGGTGATGAGTATGTTGCGTGGTTCCCTGTCCGTAAACTTCCTGCAAAAATGATTTCTAATTTGACATGGCTTATTCCTATGTGTTTGGATGTGATCCAGAATAAAAAACGTTTTACTGTGGATGTACAATATCTATAAAAAAGAGTCTGTATGTATCTCTTTGTTGGTTCTTCTAATCCAGTCAAAATAAATGCAGCAACAATCGCCGCTTCTGAAGCGTGGCCAGATGTCATCGTGCAGGGGTATGAAGTGGAGAGTGGGATACCTGCTCAACCAATGGGTGATGATGAAACTCGTCTTGGGGCTGAAAACCGAGCAAAAGCAGCATTACGTCTAGGGATCAGAAATCAGGGATCACAGATCGAGCAAGAAGCACTTGGAGTGGGATTAGAGGGTGGAGTATTTGCCACTGAATCTGGAGAGTTGTGGTCTACGGTGTGGGTAGCTGTAGCAGATCAATCAGGGCACTTGTACCATGCCAATGGTGCACGATTTAAACTTCCTGATTCGATTGCTCAGCCTATTCGGCAAGGAAGAGAAATGGGGTTGGTGGTAAACAACATGTTCGGTGGTCAAGATGTGCGACGAACCAATGGCGCAATAGGGGTAGTTACCAAGAACTTTGTTGATCGGACAGAAGAGTATGCTGCTATTGCTAAATTAGCCTTGGGACTATGGTATGGTAGAGATTGGGAGTCTCAGTTAATAGTAGACATTAACACAACTAGACAGCCGAAATGATTTGGTTACAATGAATTCTCATTGCGATTTACAATGTAATTATTTAAGAATTGGAATTTAGAACTATGCCTGTTCAGAAATGTATCGCACAACTTTCAGAACGAGTTGTGTTGAATGATAAATACCAACATTTATATTTAGAAATGAAAGAGCCTCATCGCTTTGATTTTGAAGCTGGGCAGTATGTATCGATTGGATTTCCAGATAACCCAGCTCGACGCTCATATTCGATTGCGTCCAGTCCGACTACAGATCATGGTTTTGAGCTGCTGATCGATGTCACTCCGCATGGATTGGGCACGACATATTTAAGCGAGATCCAACTGGGAAGTGAAATCTCCTTTTTAGGTCCGATGGGTGTTTTTACACTGGCTAAAGATGAACAAGCAGCGAAGGAAAAAGCAATTGTTTTTGTGGCAACCGGTTCTGGTATTGCCCCCCTGCGATCAATGATTTTAGATTTACTTCATACCCGCAACGATCAACGTGAGATATGGCTGTATTTTGGATTACGACATGTGGAAGATCTTTTTTGGCAAGAAGAGTTTCAAGATCTTGACAAAGCATTCCCGAACTTCCATTTTCATCTGACACTCTCTCAACCCTCTGAAGGATGGCCATTGTGCCAAGGTCGGGTAACTGATTGTTTATCTGTACATGATTTACCAAAAGAAGCGGGTTATTATGTTTGTGGAAATAAAGCGATGATTGAGGATGTCAGTAAGCTTTTGATTGAGACGAAAGGTATTCCCAAAGAGTTTGTTCATCATGAAAAATTTTACTAATTGTTGTTATGAAAGCTTTTGTAGTATTCAGATGTTATCCTCTAGATGTTTAGGTAAAATATCTCTGATACAATGTGGAAATCAACAAAAAAATTTCATGTCATAAAAATAGCACAACCCATATCTTCATAAAGGAGCGATATGACTGACCAGAATGTTGTTCAAACTGCACAAGTTGGTAAATACGAAATCCGAATCATCAATGATAAATGTATTGGGGCTGCTTCCTGTGTGGCTATTTCCCCTGCAACACTGAAGTTGAACGAAGCAAATATCGCAGAAGTTATTTCACAGAATGATACAGATGATAACAAATTGTTGGCTGCGCAAAGTTGCCCAACTTCAGCTGTAGAAATCATCGATACATCAACAGGTGAACTAGTTTGGCCGAAGTAATACTCTGTAAACCAACAGAGAGCTGAAAACAATTATAAAATTCATATTGCGTGGGGATATAACCCATGCTATCCTAACCACCAATGAAAAACATACCACTATTACTCGCTACATTAGTTGGAACGTTTGTCATTATCTTCGGAGTAGCTTTTCTTTTTTCTAAATCAAATACCCCCCAAGAGGTTGATGCTGCAACTGTAGTAGCGGGAGCACGACACTTCTTTACCCAAGCTGAGACTCAAACAGAAGGGAATGAAGCAACTGAATCTGCCCAAGCGCCTCAAGCAAAAATTCAAATTGTAGAGTTTAGTGACTTTCAATGTCCTGCGTGTCGAGCCGCTGAACCGATTCGTGGTGAGCTAACAACGATGTATCCTGACCAAGTTGAATTTGTATATCGTCATTACCCACTCACCAGTATCCATCCTAACGCCATGCTAGCGGCGCAAGCTTCAGAAGTTGCTGCAACATTTGGTAAGTTTTGGGAAATGCATGATGAGTTATTTGCCAATCAGTTAGACTGGTCTGATCTGAGTAACGCTGATGCTCGAAACATGTTTCTGGAGTATGCGAATTCATTAGAGATAAATACTGATGAATTCGAGTCCCTGCTAGATGATGCAACCATCAAACAACATATTCAAACTGATATTAATAGTGGAAATCAATTACGTATTTCCGCTACTCCGACCTTCTTTGTAAACGGTCAGAAGGTATCTGCCCCGGATGTTATTCCAACCGTTGAAAAACTATTGAATCAATAATTCATAGTTTATTAACAATAGAAAGTAGGTCCTCATGAAAAGGTCTTTATCGTACCTTCTTCCCTTAGCAGCCTTACTCTTGGTTGCAGTACTTGGTTTTCGTTGGTTGAACAATCGTCCAACTTCAGACGGTGATATTACTCAAAATGCTGAAGGGATTGAAATTTCTGATTTGACAGCTGATGATCCCGCCCCAGAAGGTGTGGCCGATCGAGAAACGGTTCGATTAGATTCAAAAGTAGAAATGGCTCGAGGAGATATTCGTTACTCACTGTTAGAGGGAGATCGAGTGCAGTTTAGTGTGCAATCAACGCTCCCTGAATTAGAAGAAGGTCAACACTATGAGTTATGGTTTGAAGGTGAAAAAGGTCCCAAAAAAGCTATGCGTCTGATTGAAAATAAAGGCGGTTACTTGGGCCAAGGAACACTGAGTTCTGAGTTTAGTAACATTAAAGTGATTGTTTCTCGAGAATCTACTGATGACAACACCATTGAAGAAGTGATGTTAGAGGGAATGGTTGAACTTCAACCAGACGAACAAAATTAAAAAACCCGAGAATCACTACTTGAAGTGTTTCTCGAGTGTGCTAGGATTATCTCAAGCATTTTGCTTATCAATATTCTCCACATTAGGAGAACTTTAAAGGAGGATCTTATGGCAGATGTAAACGCGTACGCGTATACTAACTCCAAAGGCCAGACATACTACTTACACACCCGTGAAGTGACTTTAAAGAACGGTCGTGTACAACGCATTTACTTCTTTGCTCGAGATGTTCGAGATGGAGCATTAGATGCAGTCCCAGCTGGGTATCAAGTTGTAGAAACTGAACGAACTGGTATGCCAGTGTTGAAGAGAGTTGCAAAATAATATTTGCTCTTTTTGAAGATGAAGGCCCCGTATAGCGGGGCCTTTTTTGTAGTAGAAAACCAAAATTGCATTGATCAATAAATCGTTTTACAATCAGGTCATGCTGACTGCAACTCAAGTGTATGAACAACTCAAAACAGTGAT
>CAZULU010000060.1:0-5324 GCA_964621585.1 uncultured Pseudomonadales bacterium | reverse complement strand
AATTATTGATTCGAAAAGGTTCTCTTTCTTCTATCCCCACGCCAAGGTAAATACGCAGAAACTTCATACCACTGACGTACTTTTGCAACTCGTATTCTCTCATTAAGAAATGTAATCTTAAAAAAAAGGGGTTCAATAGTTGATTTATCCAAATCTATTACTCTTCCACTTCGAGACGTTTGTTCTCCTTGCAAAACTCTTTTGGTGTTGTCATACCTAGGCTTAGCTACTTGATCAAAGTCGACATTGTCTAGTAAGAATAACAAAACATCAGCATCTCTACTCGACAACAAAACCTCATTATGTACACCATCTAAATCAATAACAACAATCTGACTAGCCTTTTGTACTACTTTTATTCCTAATTGTTCATTATCAAATAACACAGATTCTTTTGAAATTCTTTCTCTTCTATCTACCATATGCTGTCATGTTCTTGTCATTATTCAATGACAGAGTGAAATAATGATAACTCCTAAGATTATATCTGCATTTTTCATATTTTGCATTATATTTCTCCTATCTTTCTCCAAAATTCAAGCAAAAATAGAGATTACGTACAGCACTCCATCTGCTTCCCTTCAAAGTGATCAAGAATTCTCGCTAGATGTAACAATCAGTGGTGCCACTGATACCAGCGAGTATTACTTGCGTGGAGCGTTTTCTGCCCCTTCAACTACAAATTATTTCGGACTCACACAACATGGTAGTGGTCAGTGGATTAGTTCAGGGAGTAACTACCAACTCTTTCCTAAAATCATCGGCAATCAAACACTATCCTTGAAGTTCAAACCAGATCCTTCCCACACAGGTTTCCACGGTTCTGGTGAATATCACTTCAAAATTGGCCGCTATACCCCTTCAGGCTCACTTACCTGGTCTGAACAAGTAGCGGAAATAACCATTATCGCCCCGTCCCCCACTCCCACCCCTACGCCCACTGTAATCCCATCCAACACACCTGTCCCCTCATCCTTACCAACTCCTATAAATCAAACTGTTATCTCGAATATAAGACTTTCTGAGGTATTTGCTTGTCCGTCTAACGGAGAAGCAGAGTGGGTGGAAGTATTTAATGAAAACGATCATCCCGTCATTTTAGAAAACTGGATGATTCGAGATAATACTTCTACGAATAAAAAACAATTCACTCTAAATATTGCTTCTCATAGCTTTGGAGTTGTGGAAACCCAAAGTTTGCTCAATAACAGTGGTGATAGCGTCAGACTTCTGAATAATCTGCAAATCGAGGTCGATGGCATGCGTTATGAAGATTGCAGTCCCAGTACAAGCTACATTTTCTATGATAACAAATGGCTGGAAACAGCAGCTCCTACTAAGGGCAGTAACAATGATTTATCTATAAGTGACAATTTTTCATCTACCACCTCAGATAAGTCCTCACCAACTCATCCTACTTCTTCATCGCCTAACTCTCAGGATACCGGACTTCTCAATACTCAAAAACCTATCCCTACTATTACAAGAGAATCAGCTAGCTCCAGTGCGACTGTTTCTGGAATAGTCCTCGGGTCTACGATCGAATTAGCAGATACATTTACTGATCCAATGGAAGAGTCGGAAGAACCTCAGCCACCCTCAAAGCTGCCATTAGTCTTCCTGATCAGTGGCAGCTTACTGCTGCTTAGCGCTGGTCTCTTTGGGGTATATCAGTGGTATAATTTTCAGTAAATCATTTTTTCTATTATGGAATTAGTACGCCATCACCTGTCAGCCTTCCTTCCTATCCTTATCTGGACAGGTTTTATTTTTTTGTTATCGAATCAACCCACACTGCCAGGCCCAGAACTATTTACCTGGGATTATGTATACAAAAAATCCGCTCACATGTTTGTCTACTTTGTTCTATTCTTACTTTTTTATAGAGCGTTACGAATGAATAAGGTTACAGTAGTGAACGCTTCCTTTTTAGCCTTAGCCTTTACCTTTACCTATGCACTCAGTGATGAATTTCATCAGACATTCATCCCCGGCCGAACAGGAACAATCAAAGATTTGGGATATGACAGTCTCGGAATGTTTATCGGTTGGCTGAAGATTCATAAATACATTTAGTACTAGTATGCAAAGCTTCACTATTCAATCACTAACTGAGCTTGAGTCATTTGCTTCTATTGTTGCTACAAAGCTACAACCTGGATCAGTGATAGCTTTACAAGGTAATTTAGGTGCTGGGAAAACAACGTTTACAAAAAAAATTGCTAAAGCTTTAGAGATGCATGACACTGTGACTAGTCCCACCTTTTCAGTCATGAATCTTTATCCTCTAGACAATGATCACCTACTGGTCCATGCAGACCTCTACCGCCTCAACACAGAGCAAGATATAAGAAATTTAGGTATTCAAGACTATATCGATGAGAGACAACACATTGTCATCATTGAGTGGCCAGAAAAAGCTGAAGAGTTATTACCAAAAGATACAATGTGGATTCATTTTGAAATATCTGATACCGACACGAGAATAATTTCAATAAGTAATAAAAAAGTAGAAAACAAGTAACTTATTTCGCTTACCTCTTACATCGAAGAATTATGATACTTTCTATCGACTCTCGCAATAACACTCAATTGATTCTCAAACTGGATAAAACAAGTAAAAATGTTGAGTATGATTCTCCGCGCAAACAGGATATCTTGCTTGCAATTTCTCGGTTTCTGGATGAAGAAAAAGTCACATTGAAAGAGTTAACTGCTATTGAAGTAGAAACAGGTCCTGGGGCTTTCACCTCGCTTCGAGTAGGAATTGCTATTGCCAATACATTAGCGTGGTCTCTACAGATACCCATTAACGGACATCCCGCAGGTACCACCATTGAACCTAACTATGGCAAAGAAGCCAGTATCACAACGCCAAGAAGCACATGTATTAAATAAAAACACCCCGCCAGTAGCGGGGGGTGTAAATAGGGGTCAACATTTCTATCGACCGAAGCGGTTACCGCCTAGTGTGATGCTGAAAAGAAAAATCAGAATCATCACAAAAGCAGCAATTCCGAATTCCGAACCCGGTTCAACTCCCCAATGAGGGTCTTTAAATGATAGCTCAAAAAACGCTATCCCGAGTGCGATTATTATTACGTATATCCAGAACAAACTACCGTTTTTCACTTTCCCCTCCCTGCCATAGGGATATTGCGACTTTTCAGTCGCTCTCGTAAAATATTTGTTGCTGAAGCTTAATTACAACCTATAGTAATATATTTTGCAATATATGAAGGTTTTTAGGTGTTTTCACCCACTATTGCCCCTTGCATAAATCTAATTTGATCTGTACATTTAATACACCTATTAATCAAGCTAAAAGCTCTACCATATGGTGATCTAGATCACCAAAATTAGAAAGGGGTCTATGACAAAATCAGACCTAATTAAAATTGTCGCCAAGCGCGCGCATTTAACAAAAAAGGCTTCAACCGATGCGGTGGAATCCATGTTTGAAGAAATGACCCGAGCGCTGTCTAAAGGTCAAAAAGTCGTCATCTCAGGTTTTGGTACATTCTATCTTAGCCAAGTTAAAGATAAAGAAGTCGTTCCTTTTGGAAATGAAAACAAACGACAAGTAGTAAAGAAACACAAAGTTGTAAACTTCCGTGTTGGGAAACCACTCAAAAAGATTGTCTGGTAATTCAGTGCTCATTTTCTTTTGTAGGGACTAGATATCACATCTAGTCCCTTTTTTTTAAAGTTCAAGGCATCTGGCCTCAAATAGTGATACAATCAAGTCTCATCCCAACAAATTCGCCAACTTTTTTGTGTATGAAGAAGTATGCATCTTTTATTAAATTTCGTTTTTTGGCCTCTCTGCAATTTCGTTCAGAGCTGTTGTTGTGGGTAGTTTTAGACTTTTTGCCTTTTTTTATTCTCTTTTTTATTTTTGCTTCGATGTACACTTCACAGTCAGAAGTTCGAGGACTCGCATTACACCAAGTCGTTGAGTATTACTTTCTGGCTTCCATCATTCAAGGTCTCACTGGAGTACACTTTGAAGAGCGGCGTTCAGAAGAAATTAGGATGGGTAAGATTGATTTCTTTCTGATTCGCCCTTTTTCCTATCTTCAAGAAATCATCATCAGCGATCTTGCAGGAAAACTCTTCTATTCAGTTCTCCTCCTTCCTTTAAATATCTTCTTCTTTCTTGTTATTCAGCATCTCTTTAATATTCGATTGTTTACCAGTATTGAGTTAATTACCCTACCAGCATTCTTTGTATTACTGTTGGCAGCATACTGTATACAATTATTCATTGGATCAATGATTACGTTGTTGACCTTTTGGTTTGAAGGTGCTCAAGGATTACAACACTTTAAATGGGTAACTATCACTATCTTTAGTGGTGCAATGTTTCCACTAGAATTTATGCCTTCCTGGTTACAAGCAGCGGTGAACGCGTTACCGTTCAAGTATTTATATAGTGTACCCATATCGATTATGCAAGGTAGAACAATGCTCCACATGCAAGATATTGTCATCATAGCAGTTTCAATTCTGGTACTGCTTTTGTCAACGAAACTACTTCTTCAATTAGGTATTAAAAAGTATAGTTCAGTGGGTGGATAATACGCTATGAAAAAGTATTGGCAGATTTTCTGGCTGTATCGTAAGCTTCGACTAATGAAAATGATGGAATATCGTACTGATTTCATCTTTTGGTCAGTCGTATCAGTGCTTTGGACCGCCTTTAATTTTTTCTTTTTCTTTGTGTTGACGCAATTGCAAGATTACATTGGGGGATGGAGTCGAACTGAGTTGTTTGTGTTAGTTTCACTGTTCACCATGATCGATGCGTTTGTCTGGTCATTCTTCTATCGCAATATGTTTATGTACACGAGATCTATTTTTGATGGCTCTTTAGACTTAGTCCTCACCAAGCCAATTGATCCACAATATTTACTCTCCGTCCAAGATAATAGCTACACAAATGTCTTTCGCTTTTTCATTGGCTTAGGAACTTTACTGATTTCGGTACGACAGCTAGGCATCACTGTAGGTATTTTTCAGATTCTACTGTTTATAGGGTTATTCATCATGAGCTTACTGATGATATATTCTCTGTGGTTTATATTGGCTACATGTGCATTTTGGATAGAAAAACTAGATAACATCAATGAGATTTTCCCTGCTGTGCGGGATATCTTTCGTGTACCTCGAACAGTATATACAGGAGTGTTTTCTTTCATCTTTACTATTCTGATACCAGTATTACTCATCACCTCAGTACCCAGTGAAGTACTCATTGGAAAAAGTCAGTGGCAATGGATTCTCTTTCAAGTACTAACTACTGGTCTTTTCTTCTTACTCTC
>CAZULU010000059.1:0-5423 GCA_964621585.1 uncultured Pseudomonadales bacterium | reverse complement strand
AACACGTTGGGTTTCGTATATCCTTCCAAGGGACTGAATGCAAGCTTTGCTAGCCAACAGATTGAACCCGGCTCACTTGCGCTCATCTCACAGTCTGGAGCCATGTTAACAGCTCTGTTTGATGAAATGGAAAGTCGAACGATAGGATGTTCTTTTGCAGTGAGCTTGGGTAATAAAGGGGGCATTACTGAAAATGAATGTCTCGAGTATGCACTCAGTGATCCCCATACCAAAACAATAGGTTTATATCTTGAATCTTTTGCAGACTTAACGGAGTTTTTTGCATTGACGAGTAAAGTCAGTAAACACAAGCCTGTGATCGTGTTAAAAGGGGGTCGCTCCAAACAAGGGCATAGTGCCTCGGTTTCTCATACTGCAGCCTTGGCCACGAATTATGAACTGCTGAAAACTGCCCAAACACAAATGGGCTTTGTGTTGGTTGATACGATTGAAGAGTTTAGTCAAACACTGTTCTTTGTAGAACAACACAAGACGTTACCTGAAAATGTCATGATCATGACGAACGCTGGTGGTCCAGGTGTTAATACCACCGACTTGGTTGCCCAACACCAAGTGAATTTGGCCAAGTGGTCACCACACAGCGTTGATCACATCACCCAGCATTTTCCAAATCTAAAACCGTCGAATCCTTTTGACCTACTCGGTGATGCCCGTACCGATCGTTTTCAACTGGCTGTGGATCAAGCTCAACGCGACCAAAACATTGATGCCATAGTAGTCATTATTACCCAACAAGCGGTGACCGATATGTCATCAATTGTCGAGATGCTGATTCATCACAAAGGAAAAAAACCAATTCTGGTCTCCTTGATTGGTGGCACTCGATTGGAAAAACTCCGTCAAAAACTCCGCGCTCATGACATCTTATGTACCAACTATCCCAATACCCTGATTAATATCTTAAGCCTGGTTCACAAAGTAAGTGCAGCAAAGTATAACCCCTCAACTTTTAAACCATTTCGAACCTACAACTTACCTCAAGCATCCTACACCTATGATATAGACCACGCCTTTACCTTGCTGAGTGACTATGGCTTCCAAGTTCCTCGCTATGCCATCGCACACAGTCCGCAAGATATAAAACACTTTGTGTACCCTTTATACGCCAAGACAGCCAATCTGACGATTAAGCACAAAAAAAGAGTTGGCGCGGTTGCCGGTATGGTCGGCAATGATCAGGAGGCAAAAAAAGCATATAAAACATTGGCAAAGTTTGGCAATACCGTACTCTATCAAGAACTAGTACATAATAATGGTGAGTTATTGTTAGGTGCCCATCGAGATGATCAGTTTGGCTGGTATGTGGCATTTGGGCTCGGTGGCAGTCAGACTGACTTGGTTCAAGATCGCGCCTATGTCTTTTTGCCCGCGACAGTTGAGCACATTGAGGCAAAATTCAAAACTACCAAAGCATATCAGCTTATTAAATCACTCGAGGAACAGAATGGAGAAAAGGGGAGTGTGCGCCAATTTATCCAATGTGTAAAAAATCTCCAACAACTGATTAAAGATCATCCTCATCTTAAGGAAATTGAGATAAATCCCTTGATGATCAATCCACAAGGTTTTTGGGCTGCCGATATTAAAGTAACCTAAGCTACCCCTATTAAGTCCCATAGTATGGAACCCTTCATATGACACCCTATGCTGAATCTGATGTCGATCATCATGATGCGCGAAAGCATGCCAAATCAAAGCGATTCCGAAACAACTAAGGATGTATTGTTTTTTTAGTAAATGTATGAGATTTGTGAAACCGACAGATTATATGGCTGTTCAGGTTATAGTATTGGCCTTAGAGTCAAATGAGAATTGACCCAGAACTTCCCTCACCATACAATAGTTGGGATGGACATACCAACTCCTGCTCCGCAAGCTGTGCAATCCTTTAACTGGAAAATCTCCGGTAAAGCTGGGGAAGGAGTCATGACGACTGCCGACACCTTGGCTCGAGTCTGTCATCGTCACGGGCTCAAAACCTTCACCTATTTCGAGTATCCTTCTCTGATCAAAGGTGGTCACCAAACTGGCCAAATTTTTGCGTCTCGCCAACATGCCTCAAGTCAAAAGAAAAAGCTCGATCTTTTGATTGCACTGGACGAAAATGGGATCAAACTTCACCAAGAAGAAATTACCCAAGACACCTTCATCATTGCCGAACCTAATATCGACAAGTACGACATTTCCCAATATCAGCATTTAACTCCCCATATTTTTAATGTGGAAATGACCACCATTTCCCGAGAAACGACCGGAACGAGTATTGCTACCAATACGGTGGCTCTCGCGTTGACAGCATACTTTCTCGGGTTAGACAAACAATTTTTCCTTGATTTAATTCGCCAACAGTTTGCGCATAAAGGGGAAGACGTCATTGAAAAAAACATCAAAGCCTTTGAAGCTGGATTTGCTAAAGGCCAAGAACTTGCCCAACCCAAGTTTGTCATCGAAAAGACTGAACAAACAGATATCCTACTGACAGCAAGTGAAGCAATTGGCTCAGGCGCGATTGCCGGTGGCTTGCAATTTTATGCCGCTTACCCCATGAGTCCGTCATCCAATACCTTTCACTATGTCGCTGCCCAGCAAGATCAATACCCCTTAGTAGTCCGTCATGCCGAAGATGAAATTGCAGCCATCAATTTAGTGGTCGGTGCATCCTATGCGGGTGCTCGCGCTATGACCGGTTCTGCTGGTGGTGGATTTGCATTGATGGTTGAAGCACTTTCACTGATTGGGGTGACAGAAGTGCCAATGGTAATTCTCGTTGCTCAACGTCCTGGTCCTGCTACTGGTCTTCCGACGTGGACCGGGCAAGGAGATTTGCAATTTGTTATCCATGCGGGTCACGGAGAATTTCAACGAGTAGTAATGACTCCTGGTAATGTCCAAGAACACTTTGAGCTTACTAAACACGCCTTTTACCTAGCCGAAAAATATCAAATTCCGGTCATTATCATGAGTGACAAGTATCTCCTTGAATCCCTTCAAACCATGCCCAAACCTGCGGAAGAATTTGATACACCACGTCAAAGCATGGTCACAAATGAAGAATTGCCCGAAGATAACAGTTATCGCCGTTTCAAACTGACAGAATCTGGTATTTCACCGCGATCAATTCCCGGACAACCTCATGGTTTACAAATTACCAACAGTTATGAACATGATGAGTTTGGCTATGCAACTGAAGAAGCCAACATGACCATCAACCAAGTAGAGAAGCGTGCCCGCAAACTGGAAAGCGCTAAGCTCGAGCTGCCTCAACCATACATCGTAGGACCAGCCGATGCTGAAGTAACCTTCGTAGGGTGGGGATCAACACTGAGTGTGATGCAACAACTCATCGCAGAACAAGCCCAACAACCAACAACCAACCACCAACTATCAGTCAATTACCTCCATATCCCTTGTGCGTGGCCATTCCCTTCCGAAAAGTTTGTAGAACTCACCAAAACCACCAAGAAAATGGTGATGATTGAAGCCAACTACACCGGTCAAATGGAACAGATTATTCGCCAAGAAACGGGTATTACTTTTGAACATCGCTATCGACGATTTGACGGCCGACCTTTTTACGTAGAAGAGATCACAGAATACTTACATTCCAATTTAGGAATTTGAAATTCGAACTTATAGAGTGTATTTATATGCCAACCATTACCGCCCAATCACTCCAATCACCCAATTTTCCCACTTGGTGTCCCGGCTGTGGTGATTTTGGGATCTGGGCAAGCTTGAAAAATGCGCTTGTCCAACTCAATATGCCTGAAGAGAATTTGGTGATGGTCTATGGAGTAGGGTGTAGTGGCAACATGGCTGACTTTAATCGAGTCTATGGCTTCCATGCGCTCCATGGTCGGTCTATCCCTACCGCCATTGGCATCAAGTTGGCTAATCACAAATTGAAAGTGATTGTGATCGCAGGTGATGGCGACACGTATGGGGAAGGTATGGGTCACTTCATGGCTGCCCTCAAGGGTAACCACGATATCACTCTTATTGTGCACAATAATCAAACGTATGGACTCACCACTGGCCAAACGTCACCCACCACCATGAAAGGCGTCAAAACCAAATCAACCCCCATGGGTGTCCCAGAGGTTCCGATTAATCCAATCGCGTTAGCGTTGTCAGAAAACGCTTCCTTTATTGGACGAGGGTATGCCGGCAAAATTCCTGAGTTAACAGAATTGATCAAACAAGCTATCCAACATGAAGGCTTCTCACTAGTCGATATTTTCCAACCGTGCGTCACTTTTAATAAAATCAATACGCACCAGTGGTTTCAAACCAAGGTGTACGATCTTCAACAAGAAGGTCATGATATTCACGATCGTGCATCAGCTTGGCAAAAAAGTTTTGAGGAAGACCGTTTACCAATTGGAATATTCTTTAAGAATGAAGAAGCCACTCCCTACCACAAACACTTGCCACAACTGCAAGATAAATCACTCGTTGAACAATTCCAGCCCAAACGCAATATTTCACACTTACTCAACCGTTTTCAATAATTTTCTTATAATAATTGTTTGTATACTTACCATGTCTTTGCTTCGCTATTCATAGAAGCGAACACACCTATCTGAGAGAGCTCTATGTCTATAATCAACCAACTTACTACTCAATTGACGGCACTTGCAAATCAAATACCTGTTGAGCTTTTTGTGTTCATTGGTTCTCTAATCGAGGAAATTCTTGCACCTATTCCGTCACCTCTCGTTATGACTCTTGCAGGGACGATTGCTGAAGCTCAACAACGACCAATTATCTTTCTATTGTATTTATCTTTTGTTGGAGCTATTGCCAAAACCATCAGTAGTTATGTACTCTATGTTTTAGCCGATAAATTGGAGGATGTCGTGATTGGAAAATTTGGGAAGTTCTTCGGAATATCTCATACGGCTATTGAAAAATTTGGTCAACACTTTAATGGCAATTTTCGAGATGAGCTTATCATATTTTTCTCTCGTGCTATTCCTATTATTCCAACAGCCCCAGTATCAATAGTTAGCGGTGCTATTAAACTACCACTTAAATCCTATCTTACTGCTGGTTTTCTAGGGATTCTACTGCGCAACTTTCTTTACCTTTATCTAGGATATGCGAGTTTGGCTAGTTACGAAACTTTGATTGAAAAAATGGATAGTATTGAATCTATTGTCACTGTCACACTTGCATTTGCTGTAGTAGGGGGATTTGCAGTCGTGTGGTACTCCAAGAACAAAGGTCGTTTAGTGAACACCCTCCAGCAAAAAACTCTCTCTAAGCATCATGAGAAGAAAAACCACTAATCCTTGATATCCAATCTCTCATCTCCAATTTTGATCCATTAAGTGCTAGTTGAATGTTTGCCTTCTTTTCGGTTATTCTTTGTTTATTCAGAAAACCTTCGGGAAATGATC
>CAZULU010000058.1:0-5772 GCA_964621585.1 uncultured Pseudomonadales bacterium | reverse complement strand
AACTCAAAGAACTGCGAACCTTTGATAGTGTCTTAGAAGGGCACCCTTCGATGCGCTTTGCGTATACAGAAGCGGCAACGGGTTCACTTGGACAAGGATTGTCAATTGGGGTGGGAGCTGCCTTAAATGCAAAATATCTAGACAAACTTGATTATAGAACGATTGTTCTATTGGGTGATAGTGAGATGGCAGAAGGCTCCAACTGGGAAGCTATTCAATTAGCTGCACATTATCACCTTCATAATTTGATTGGGATCATTGATGTCAATGGATTGGGACAGCGGGGCGAGACAATGTATGGCCATAATGTTGATGCGTATGCTGAGCGAATCAATTCATTTGGGTGGAAAACGATCGTTATTGATGGACACAACATTCAGGAAATTCATGAAGCTTATCAGGTCGCGTTGAAGAGTCACGATAGGCCTACAATGATTATTGCCAAGACCCTCAAAGGAAAAGGGATTTCACTATGGGAAGGCAAAGAAGGATGGCATAGTAAAACCTTAACCAAAGATCAATTTGCAGAAGCTGTCAAAGAGTTGGGAGAGTTGCCGCCCGCGAGAGGTGATTTTAGAAAGTTGATAGTACAACCAACATCTCAATCACACGTAGCAGCGAGTCAGCCGGTGTCCACAGATTCAGTGGTGACATATGCTCCGGATGAAAAAGTAGCCACCAAAAAGGCTTATGGAGATGCTCTTGTGGAGTTGGGAAAGGAATTTGAGCAGTTGGTCGTTCTTGATGCTGAAGTAAGTAATTCTACGCATACTGAGCTGTTCAAACAAGAATTTCCGGAGAGATTTTTTGAGATGTTTATTGCAGAGCAGAACATGGTGGGGGTAGCAGTCGGTTTGGCCTCTCGGGGCAAGTTGCCCTGTGTTTCTACCTTTGGAGCATTCCTAACTCGAGCATATGATCAAATTCGCATGGCGCGGTACTCCTTTGCAAACATTACTTTTGCTGGATCATATGCGGGGGTATCACTCGGAATGGATGGAACTTCTCAAATGGGATTAGAAGATATTGCCATGTTTCGAGCGGTGTTAAATAGTTTGGTCATCTATCCCTCTGATGCAGTTTCTGCAAAGAAATTAACTCGATTATTACAGACTCACACTGGCATTAAATATGTGCGATTAACTCGCGAACCAACTTCGATACTGTATGATCAAGATGAACACTTTGAAATTGGTGGAAGTAAAGTGTTACGCACAAGTGATGATGATCAAGTGACTGTCGTTGCGGCGGGGATTACCTTGCATGAAGCACTCAAAGCGTATGACAAACTCCAACGAGAAGGAATTGCTATTAGAGTGATTGATTTATACTCGATTAAACCAGTTGACCACTTAACCCTCAAAAAAGCGGCCACAGAAACACAAGCCCTGTTGGTGGTGGAAGATCACTATGCAGAAGGCGGAATGGGTGAGGCAGTCATGCAAGCACTGGCGACGCAGTTGGTTCCAATACATCATTTAGCAGTTCGTAAAATGCCACGCAGTGGACAGCCTCAAGAGCTGCTAGAGTATGAAGAAATTTCAGCAGGAGCGATTGTAGAAAAGGTTCGAGAAATGATTTCGTATGAATAGGAGAAGAGTTTTGCAATAGTTGTAGGATGTAAGAAGTAAGGTGTAAGTCATTGACTAGAGATATCTATTTCATGAAAAAAGCTATAACTTTTTTACTATTCTTCTTGTTATCGTTTTCTTCTGTCCACGCCTTGAACAGTGTTTCGGAAACTGCAACTGTTTCGCGGGTCATTGATGGGGACACCATTGAATTATCAGATGGTCGGAAAGTTCGATACATTGGTATTAACACTCCAGAAACTACGCACCCGCAAAAAGGTCAAGAATGTTTTGGACAAGAAGCCAAACAAAAAAATGCGGAAATAGTCGAAGGAAAAACTGTTATCTTGGAGCGAGATGTGACTGACACAGATCGCTATGGACGATTGTTGCGCTATGTGTATGTGGATGAGGTGATGATCAATGAACAATTGGTGGCAGACGGGTTTGCGTTTTCGTCGCCATATCCGCCCGACGTAAAATTTCAAGACCGTTTCGATGAATTGCAACACAGTGCACGACAAAACCAACTGGGATTATGGGGAGCGGAGTGTCCGGTGGGCGAAGTGCAAGGTGTGCAAGTGACACGGCTTGAGCAATTGCTCGAATTATTGGGAGTGACCAGTAAGTGGAGAGAGTTGATCGTCACTTTGTGGGAAGTGTTGATTTAATTTCTAGTATTTTTCGTGTATTTGTGTATATAATGGCCTTCTATGCCAGGTGATAAATATTCTGCAGTATGGTGTTCACACACTTCTATTTCTGATTTTACGAAGTGTCCTCGAGCGTATTATCTGAAGAATGTCTATAAAGATCCGAAGACTGGACACAAAATTCAGTTGATGAGTCCAGCTTTGGCTTTAGGTCAAGCGGTCCATGATGTGTTGGAATCATTATCCAATATTCCAACTGAACAACGTTTTTCCGAATCGTTGGTACAGAAGTTTCAAACTTCTTGGCAAAAAGTCAGTGGCAAACGTGGGGGCTTTACTTCGCCTGAACAAGAAGAGCGGTATAAAGCTCGTGGTGAAGCGATGCTGCGCCGAGTCATGAATCATCCAGGGCCGCTCACCAAGCTAGCGGTTAAAATTCAACAAGATCTACCTCACTTTTGGTTGTCAGAAGAAGATAATATTATTCTCTGTGGCAAGATAGACTGGCTCGAGTATTTGCCAGAAACAGACAGTGTCAATATTATTGACTTTAAAACTTCCAAGAAAGAAGAAGACGGCAAATCGTTGCAGTTGCCCATTTACCATTTACTGGTACATCACTGTCAAAAACGTCGAGTGGCCAAAGCAAGTTATTGGTATTTGGAGATGAGTGATGAGCTGGTTGAAAAAGAACTTCCCGATTTAGAAGAAGCGCGCACAGAAATTTTACAGATTGCTAAAAAAATGAAACTCGCGAGACAACTGCAAGTATTTAAATGTTCATCTCCAGAAGGTTGTATGCATTGTCGACCGATGGAAAAAATCCTCAATGGAGAAGCCGAATTTGTGGGTGTCAACGACTATAATCAAGATATTTACATACTCAGCAAACAGTCTTCAGAACCTTCAACTGAGAGTGTGTTGTTGTAAATCTGTGTCGACGTCTACCTTCGAGCAGTTTCTCGAATCGATTTATTAAATTTCTGTTAAATTCCTTGAAAATCCCGTGATGTATATCACTATATATCAGGACCTCATGCAGTACACTTGAGCGTATTGTTTTGCTGATCATTGAGTACAAAAATACAAAAAAAACTTATTAATTTCTTACAAAAAAGTCACAATGTTTTGGTAAAAAGATTGATATTTTAATAAAAAAGTTTAGTAAATATGTAGAAAGGTTTGTCATGAAGCTGAGTAGTTTACACCAACTTCTAATTATGGAGGTGAAAGATCTGTATTCTGCAGAAACTCAATTGGTTGAAGCATTACCCAAAATGGTAAAGGCTATTCACAGTCCCAAAGTAAAAAAAGCGTTTGAGCAACATCTTGAACAAACGAAAGAACAAGTGACGCGAATGAAAGAAGCCGGAAAGCACTTAGGAGTGGATGTGACGAATCATACTTGTCGAGCCATGGAAGGGCTGATTCAAGAGGCAGAAGAGATGATGAAGAATGAAGGTGATCCGATGATTCAAGATCTGGCTATATTATCTGTCGCCCAGCGTATCGAAAACTATGAGGTGGCAGGATACAGTATGGCGCACTCCTTTGCGTCTATGCTCAAAGAAATGCCGGTCAAACGATTGTTGAAAAAGACGTTGACCGAGGAACGGAACACCATCAAAAAAGTCAATGAAATGACCGCTAAGTTTGAAGGCAACCGGGCTTTAAAAAAACGAGACTAGTATTTATCGTCTGCGAAGTTTTCTTCCGGCAAATCTGGCCAGCCAAGCTACGATGGGAAGCATGGTTCCCATCGTAGATATTTTTAATAGTGGAAAGTTTTGGAATGAATCTTTGATTGATTCAACGCGGTGCACAGCCATGGTTTGCATGTGCTGAACTTTCCGGAACAGAATAAAGGCTGCAACAGAGATGCCAATCAGCACCACCATCCAAGAAACAAATACCGCAATGCCTAATATGTAGAACCAGTCTTGGAGTGTCATGCGAGCTCCTGCATGTTATTTTCTAGTTCTGCAACATCGTGGCGAAGTTTGGAGTAATCATCTTCCAAATATTTCCGCAATTTATTGAGTTGCCGAACGGTTAATTTCTGTTCAGTACGAACATCATCTATGATATCACCAACCAGGTAAAAATATTTCTGCTTATCAATATCTTGCCAACCATCTTTTAGGTCACCTAAAGTGGTGATGAGCTGATCTTTGACAGCCATATATTTTTGGCGACTCTCAGCCGTAACATCTCCAAAAATATCTCGAATACGCTCGCGTTCTGCTGGATCAGTTAGTAGTTTTCGAAGCTCTTGCGCTCCTGCTTGGACCTTTTTCCGCGCTTTTTCACGCTGTTCGGGAGTCAACAACATGCTGAGGCCGAGTCCAATCGCTATCCCACCAATGAGCGTCGTCCAAGGAAATGAATTTGATGATCGATCATGAAACATAATCACCTTTCTATGTATGTATAATTTTTAGGTATATACTCAGATATTTTTTATAATTATGCGTATTACTTTAAGAAAAATGATTGATAGCACGATATGAAGAGTGTAAGAAGATAGTAATAACGAAAAGAATCGCGCTATAGGTTTAAAAACACATTGATGATCTTCAAACATGTTACAATACAGCGATGTTATACTTCTTTTCGAAGCTGTTGAACATATTCCCCCAAGGTCTGTACATTGTGTTGTTATTGATTTTCCCCTTAGTCGTATGTTTTGCCACCCAGGTAGCTATTGCGAAGGTATTGTTGAAACTTAACTTGTCCTGGAAAAAAGTAGCATTCGTATCGTTCGTTACCACTTTGGTGTTTTATCTATTTTTCTTTTTTGTGATCAGCTTGTTTTCTCTGCCTACTGGTATGGTTTGGTTACAGAATGCTATCAGTCAAACCATGATCTATATGGCTGAGTTATTAAGTAGTGTTTTTGGTGAAAACATTTTTTCCGCCTTAGCAATCTATTTTATATTTCCCTGGCCATTTGCATACCTCGCAGTCTATGGCGTACTCCGTAAAATGAAGAGTCAATCCGTCACTCCATTTAAAGTGTCGTATGCGATACAAGCTTTTATGCTGAGTGTGTTAGGTGGTTTGATTGCTGTCTGTATCGGTATTGTTACCATCTGGGGGACCTTTGCCTTAGAAAATTTGTGTCAGTGGCATATTATTGATAGTTTTCATCAGTTTCATGCACATATCAAAAACGTATGTGTGCGCGAAGACCTGAGTGAATGTCCTCGAAATGAGTCCGAGCTTCGAGCTTTTCGCCCACAAGCCTATGATCGTTTGACACAGTGTACGTATCCCCAATACCGATTTGATGAGAGTACTGGCCTGTACGAGTGGCGAGTTCCATATCGTGGTGGAGTATTGCGTGGTGCTCGTGATACCGATTACACCTACCCGAGTGAGGAAGAGTGGGGATGGTAACTTCAAATTGAGTTTATCCACGGTTTGCCGTATAGTTGAGCATGAAATGTCGCGATTTCATCCAGAACATGGCTTAGTGATTGCAGAGTTTGCTGATGGTAATTATGCCAATGGATGCTTAGTGAATTCCTCCAGTTTGCCAGAAAACA
>CAZULU010000057.1:0-5897 GCA_964621585.1 uncultured Pseudomonadales bacterium | reverse complement strand
TTTCAACAACTCAGTGAGGAGCGCTATGCAGAGCTTGCTCAGGCGTATCAGATTGAAGCGGCTAGTGTAGAAGCTCGCAATCTAGCGATTTGGGAAATGATTCAACAAGATGGCTTGATGCCATATGGTTTGGATCAACAAGATATTCAGCAACAAGGCGGCAGTCCACTGACCAGCATGGTGGGCCGTGCGCGCCAAGCCTACCTTAAAAGACAAGCCCTCAAAAAAGCAAAAAAAGAAGTCACCAAGAAAGTCGCAAAAGAGGGCGCAAAAAGTCTCCTGCGGACGGTGGGAGGACCTCTTGCTGCTGGTGGTTTATTAGGGGGCGTTACAGGTGCGTTACTAGGAGCTCTTCAGGCTGCTCAACCCATTGCTATTGGAGCCAGTGCTCTGGCGGGGGCTGGTGTTGGTTTTTGGATCGGTGGACCAATTGGAGCAGTAATTGGAGGAATCGCGGGAGGGATTGCTGGTTGGTTTGGGCACGGAGTCACAACGAGTATCGTGCAGTCACAAGTGGGAACAGGATTCGGTTTTGGAGAAGGAATCTCTCAAGCTCAACAAGTCACTCAAGCAGCTACTTCCAATGTCAGCTCTTATTCAACTTCTGTTGCCAGCGACGTGGGTTCTGGGTTAAGCAGTTCTATGCCTGGAACAGTTGGTTTTGGAGGTTCGACAGCCTCAGTGGCAACGATATCTCTCGGGGCAACGGCTGGTTCACTTGGGCTCGTCGCGGCGGTTTCTACGATGAGTATTGCCGCTATCATCTCTACTTTTCAGCCCGATGCCAACACCGAAAATCTCGGTCCACAACCAGATGAATTTTCTAAATATGTAGAAATTACCAAGACCGCAAGTCCAGAACGAATCGCCAATAATCAAAATACGACTGTTTCCTACTCCATTCGAATTACACCTAAATCTGGCTACACCATCACTCCAACTGCGGTTACCGATAAATTCTCTTACCTAGGTGGCGGCGATGCTGTTGCGCCTTCCCTCCCTGATCAGACAGACATTATTGTAAACAACACCGATGATGAATTTGCACTTAATCAGCCACTCACCGGTCCAGTAACTATTGAGTACACCGTTCCCAATGTCACTGGAGCGGATGTCTTGGTAAACAACACTTTTGAATTGGTGTTTGATGTGGTTGATGCTGGAGGTTCAACTGTCACTACTGGGCAAAAACTCAAAGCTCTTGCGTCGGTAACGATAGGAAATCCTCAACTAGGCTGTTTTGTCTTCGGTGAGCCAGGCTATGCTTTCCCTAATGGAGCGCGTTCAATTAGTTGGAATCCCGGTGAACAAGAACGGGTTATGAGAGCATTCTTGAGTCGAGCCGCTACCAATCCAATGTATGTCACACTTTTGTGCGGTGAAGGTGGGTCCAAAGGCAATGTCACCATTTATCGTCTTCCAGGCTCGGAGTATGGAGGCTGGGCTCCCAGTGCTTTAGGCGGAGCGGCTATTGGTTTGTATGATCTCGGCTTGAAGTATAGTGATGCGAGTACAGAATATACACTGATTCATGAATTCGGACACATTATCGATTACCGCAACCCTGGTCTCAGACAACAATATTTACAAGCTCGAAGCTCATCCTCTTGTTATACCTACCCCATCCCCTCTTTGTGTAGTGGCGCTGAAGCCTTTGCTGAAGGCTCCATGTTGTATGTGGTCTATACCACCTATGCATTTTCTAGTGGCCGGTATGAAACCGGTGAACAAGGAACATACAACTTTAAGCAACGTTTTCCCGGAGATTACGAGTGGTTCAAAAACAATATGTTTGGAGGCAAAGAGTGTAATGCAACCGACTGTTTGCAATAAAATACGGCTCTTTGTATGATGAGATCATGGACAAACAACAGAAATTTCAGCCAAAGTCTTTTTTTCGAAAGTATTGGTACGTAAGCTTGTTTGTATTTGCGTTTGTCTTATTAGTAATCGCTCAAGTATTGAGACTCTTAACCCCTCCGCCACCCCTTCAAACTAACTCGTGGAATGGGATTACGCCAGGTCGTTCGACTCTTTCTCAGCTCGACCAACAGTTTGGATTACCAATTCAAACCCAACAGTCTCAACTTGGAACGGTGCTGTCCTACCAATCCGAATTTCCAACTCTTCCTCATCAAGTTGTGGTTGACCAAGAAAATACCGTTCAATTTATCAAAGAATACATTCCCTACTCTCCAGACCTTAAACTTGACCAATATATCCAGCAATTTGGCCAACCAGACCTTGAGCTTATCGAACCCGAAGCAGGAGAAGCTGCTCGCGCCTACGTATTTTTATCCCAAGGATTGGTCATAGTAGCACATGTTACAGATGGAACCATCGAACAACGCTGGTACTTCACTCCCACCACGGAGTCAGCCTTTTTGCAAAGCTGGGGGCAAGAATTAACCGATCAAGAAGCTGGTCCCGAACCCTTCCAGTTCCCATTAGGCGCTGAAGACCTAGAGTAAACTCACTTTTTCTTTTTCTCTTCATTTTGTTACAATGAAAACGTCCAGATAATCTGGCTTTGTTTATTATGCGCGAACACGCCATTCCACAGGCCGTCACCAGCTATGAGTTCCATTTAATCGGGAACATGACCCTCAAGCAATTCTTAGAGTTAGCGGCCGGGTTTGTATTGGGCTTTGTTGTCTACTCCACCAATTTACCAGGTATTATTAAGTGGCCAATTATCATCTTTTTTGTAGCACTGGGAGCAATGTTGGCCTTTGTCCCGTTTGAAGGACGGCCCCTAGACCAGTGGTTTGTGGCATTGATTCGAGCAATCTACAAACCTACTGAGTTTTATTGGCGCAAATCAGAAGAGATTCCTGATTTCTTAACATACACCAGTTCTTCAGTAAAAACTTATGAACCAGAGCTCGATCTCACTCCGGCTAAACAACAACGCATTCGAGAGTACATCACTACCATTCCCACCAAACCACAAATGAATCCACTTGATGCCGCTGAGTTTAATCGAGTTTCATCAGTGCTCTCTTTGTTTGATCAAATTACAGTTACAGAAGTAGATGTTAATCCTAATTTTGTTAAACCAAGTGTAGCCGATACCAATACTCACACTCTCCAGCCAGTCGAGAAAATTTTTGAAGACTCCCAACCAGCTACAGTTCCAACACCAGCCCCACTGAGCATTCCTGAAAACTCGGCTGTTCAAGTGTCTCCGGTTCAAACGACTCAACCCCCACAACCACAAGAAAATCTTCCCGAGCTAGCAACCGAAACCGTCAACGTGTTTAGTTCTACGACGCTTACACCAGAAGTTCCTCAAACATCACAACAAGCAACAACGTCGGCTGATTTGCCATTTCCCCAACGACCAACACAACCCAATATCGTTGTTGGCATGGTATTTGACCCCATTGGAAATATTGTCGAAAACGCGATCATCGAAATTACCGACCAACAAGGGCTTCCGGTCAGAGCGGTTAAAACCAATATCATTGGCCAATTTTCTATTAGCACCCCGCTCAAGGATGGCAACTACTTTTTGAATATAGAAAAAGAGGGCTTACAATTTACTCCAATTCAAATTTCATTGCAAAACACTATTATTGATCCACTAGATATTCGTGCCCAAGCATAAAACGTTCTAGTGTATGATTGTTGTATTGTCATGGCAAACAAAGCACAAATTCACTCTACTACACAACAGTTTCTCGATATCTACGATATCACCAATGATTTCATCATCCTTAATGACGGGGCTGCTGCATTAGTGATTACAGTGTCGGCTATGAACTTTGGTCTACTCTCGGAAGAAGAACAAGATGCAACTATTTATGCGTATGCTGCGTTGCTTAACTCTTTAAGTTTTCCCATTCAAATTGTGATTCGCTCTCAACCCAAAGATGTCACTACTTACCTCAAACTTATCGAACAAAAGGAAAATGAAATCGTAAATCCTATCTACAAACAACGTATTCGAGAATATCGTTCTTTTGTGGAATCAATGGTGCAAGAACAAAATGTCTTAGACAAGAAGTTCTTTATTACCATTCCTTTAACAGCAGTTGAAATGGGATTAACCACACAAAGCGTAGTTCCGGGGGCTAAAAACAAGCCTATCTCGAGCTTTGAAAAAAACTACATCATTGATAAAGCCAAAACCAATTTAATTCCCCGTCGAGATCATTTAATTGATCAATTGGCTCGAATTGGTTTATACTCTCGTCAGCTTACAACCCAAGAATTGATTCAACTTCTCTACTCTGCGTATAACCCCGAATCATTCGAAGGCCAACAAGTTACCGATACCCAAAATTACACGACACCGCTTGTCCAAGCACAAATTCAAGGAGATTTTTCTATGACTGATCAGTCACTCCCCACTAATCCAGCTCCAATGGCTCCAGCTGAACCAGCTGTACAGCCAGCAACTCCAGTAACCCCAGTTGCTCCCGCTGAGCAACCTACACCGATTACTCCGACTGCTCCTGTGGTGGAAACACCGATGGTGTCAACGACTACTCCAACCACTCCTGCGGCCAGCGTTCCTCAAGAATCTGGTCTGGGAGTAACCACTCCTGCGTCCATGAGTGCTCTACAGGCTGCTCCCGAAGTGCCTGCTGTAGCTACGCCGGTAGTTACACCCACACCAGAGCCAGCGCCTTCAGTAGTAACACCAGAGCAACCAGTGGTCACACCACCTGCGTCTGCTGGCACTGCTCCGCAAGCAATCGAGACTCCAGTTGTTGCAGCTGTCGACGATATACAAAGTACAATCAATCAATCATTATCTCAAATGGGAACAACTCCCGTCGTAGATGCGGGAAGTGCTCCAATGAACACGCCTGTTGTGCCTGAGGTATAAACTATTCATTGAATCAATTCATGCCTGGTTTCAAATTCCAATTACCACCATTGTTCTCTAAGAAAAAAGCTGCTGATGCGCCGACTTCAGTTGAGGATACTGAACAAAAACAGCTCAAAGAAAATCAAGAAGTGTTAAAACAATTTGCCCGAGGACTGGTGAGCATACAAGATATTATTGCTCCTGAAGCTATTGAGGTTGATTTTACCTATCAAAAAATTAACTCAACCTATACGCGCACTTTTTTCATAGCAGGGTATCCTCGAACAGTGCCGGCCAACTGGCTCGCCCCGCTGATTAATTTTCCGCACCGACTGGATATTGCGATGTACGTTTTTCCAGTTGAGGTTGACAAAATTCTAGACAATCTACGCCGCAAAATTACCGAAATGGAGGCTGAAATTCAGTCAGATATTCGGGCGGGGAAAATTAGTAACATTAACACGGAAGTCAAACTTGAAGATGCTCGAGCCCTCCAAGAACAGCTCGCAAAAGGCGCTGAGAGGTTTTTCCAATTTGGTTTATACGTGACTTTAAGTGAAAAATCTAAAGAGAGACTGGAAAGTGTCACCAAACAACTGCAGTCGTTATTGGGAAGTTTGTTGATTGTCTCAAAAAAAACGTCATTACAGATGGAAGAAGGGTTTAAAACCACCTTACCCACCGGTATCGACAAGCTGTTAATTACCCGGAACATGGACACGACTTCTTTAGCGACGACCTTCCCATTCACTTCATCAGAGCTCACAATGGACTCGGGAATTGTATACGGTATCAATGAACACAATGGTTCGTTGGTTATTTTTGATAGATTTGCCATGGAAAACGCAAACATGGTCGTTTTTGCAAAATCAGGTGCCGGTAAATCCTATACTATTAAGCTTGAAGCGTTGCGTCACCTCATTTTTGGAACAGAAATTCTTATTCTCGACCCAGAACATGAATATGAGGATCTCTGCCAGGCTGTCGGGGGTTCTTATATCAACTTCACTTTTGGATCAGATACCAAAATTAATCCGTTCGATCTGTCGGCAGTCTATGAAGAAGGCGAGAATGAACT
>CAZULU010000056.1:0-5985 GCA_964621585.1 uncultured Pseudomonadales bacterium | reverse complement strand
GTACCACCATCACTATTGAGAAATGCCACAATCGTCTTGAGACAAGACTGCTCCATCTTGGGGTCGTGCTGCTTGGTATACAGATTTTGACGTAAAGTTGATTTAAACTCAAGCTTCGATGACTCACCTCCCTCAATAAGGGCCTTTATATCAATAAGAGTACCCTCGTCATCACCGTTTGAACCAGTATCCAGTAATCGATAGGCAGTCTTAATGACCTGGGCCATCTTCAACCGTCGGACCTCCAAGAATTCTTCATACTCCATATTTTGCCAGTCATCAGGGAGTGCATGCCAAAAATACATCTCCTGTAAAGTAGCATGATCAAACCGCTCCCGCATCTTGGGAATATATAACTGTGGATCTTGATCAGAAATGGAAATATTATCGCTCCACTCCACCAAAGCATAGTTTGCAATTTGGTTCGTCTGACGCTGATCAGTAATGCCTTGACGATGAAGATAAGCCTTTGGGAAAAGATGATGTTTCTCTAAACCAGACTTTGGTGAGCGAACACCTGACTGAAGCACATCTGTAATTTTTTGCAGTGAAAATAATCCTCGAGCTCCCAGTAAGCTCAAAGATGCAAAGTAGGCATACTGGGCAGGACTTTGTGAAGAGGAAGTTGCCAAGCTGTTTGGTAAAGCAATATTCCAATAGTCAGTAGTAAACTGATCCTCGATGATCTTTTCCAAAGTTTTAACAAAATGATCCGCATCTCTCACCTCTCGTAAAAATCCCATATCTGTTTCCATTTGGGACTCAGATGAGCTTGAATACCGTGCAGTGATCGAAGACATGAAAAACCATTTACTGATAATTTTTTTCAAAGCATAGAGCGATACCTGAAAATCATACTTACCTATCAAAAATAACGCATAGCTATACATCACATTCACTTCTGAGCTAATGTAATCACCTCGGAAATACCCAGCCATCTGTACAGCTTTAAGAAACTCATGCCAATTAGTTAAATCCAAGACTCTCTGCTGCACTGCCTTGAGCTTGGTAAACTGTTCATCTCGACGTTCCTCACTAAATTCTTCAGTCTCCAAGTCCTTTCCTCGCAAGATGCTATATGCATACTTCATACGTGCCCGACGAAATCCAAATGCCATATCAGTTCTCAGTAGTTGCTCCGGATCCGGAGTAATCAAGTAGTTGAAGGCTGAGGCTATGGAAGTAGAAGGCTGGCGAGCACTCGCACAAAAATCCTCAAGATCCTTCCGTCCTTCTTCCCAAAACACGGACATCAACGTCAAAATAAAATCCGTTGTGTTCAGCTTTTTACCTTGGCTATTGATCCGCACGAATACATCTGCCACTTGTTCTTCATTGATCGATGCCGATAGTTCAAGAGCAGAAAAAGGATAATGCTCAAGATTCTTGAGTCGACTAATTGACTGTTGTATTTGGGTAATTTCTTCGGCTGAGAGAGTTCTTGAGGTATTTAATTTTTCAATAAACTCATGTGTAAAGGTAAAGATATTTATCTCTGGACTCCATAAGTCAGAAATATTTTGAATGTATTCTGGACTTCGGCGAATCGCTGCATCAGGAATTTCAAATTTTTCTTCAAGAGGTTTAAAAGCGATCACGATCTTTTCGGTATCATAGTTTTCCCGGATCACCTGCTGCCCTTTCATCACAGCAAACAGTGATGTTAATCGCTGCTGTCCATCCACAATCAGCAGCTGAGCAGCTTTCTGTTTTGTGTCAGTGCCGATACTTTTGCTCCCTTCTTGGTAAGCATTCGCCCAAAACAGTAAGTATCCCACAGGATAACCTTTATACATCGAATCAAACAGGTCTCGAACTTTCGTATCTTTCCACACAAAGGGACGTTGAATATCAGGTAAACCAATCACTCCTAAATCAATCTGCTGAATAAGAGATGCTAGATTGTAATTCACTTCTTTGAAGAGGGTCGCCATGATACACCTATTTTTTTCTATCTCAGCCATTCTACCACCCAAATCTTAACTTTTTATTAATAATTGTTATAGACCTCAAGCAATGAGTGGATGTTTCGAGGAAAATCAATTGAGATAGCTGCCGGTTTCTGGCATAAGCTACTCTCTCAACAAACTCCATAGTGAAAAGGGGAAAACTACCCCAGCTACAATAGCGTTAACAACAAAACCTATTTCTACCAAACTTGATACAAAAAACAATGATAATAATGAAAAAACCATCCCTAGCATAAACACCCCAAGCGTCATTCCCAAGCTCAGCACAATTTTTATAATCAACTTGACCACACTGTGGCTCCCGCGAAATCGAGAGATTACTACAACTCCTGCAATGATACTTATCAAAAAGGAAAAAATGACAATCAACTCACTGAGATAAATGGACATAGCTGTATTCTATACTAACCTCAGCTAATACGATGCCTGATCAGATCTTCTTCCAAGAAATCGAAGAAAAAAAATGTTCTCCACGAAAGATACACCTTAACAGTCAAAAAAAAGATGAGCACTACTGTTATTGAGTCTCGCACGCCGCCAGATCTCCGCGCTCATACCCTCGCATAAACCACTCCACCCGTTGTTGCGAAGACCCATGCGTCCAGCGCTCAGGATTAACACGACCAGTCACTGTTTCTTGAATGCGATCATCTCCAACAGCAGCCGCAGCGTCCATCGCTTCCCGGATTTCACCCTCTTCGAACACAGCTTGGTCTCTGATGGAGTGTGCCCACAGACCCGCAAAACAGTCTGCTTGTAACTCCAGCGCGATCGAAAGTTCATTGGCTCGTCTCGGCTGGCGTTGTTGTTCGCGTCGATTTGCTTCTAAATAACCCAGGGCATACTGCGCATGATGTCCCACTTCATGGGCAATCACATACGCTTCTGCTACATCTCCACCTTCCACCCCAAATCGAGCAGATAGTTCATCAAAAAAAGTCTCATCCAGATAAATCGTTTGGTCGACAAAACAGTAATGGGGACCCACTGCGGATGTTGCGCCGCCACAAGCAGATTGCGTGGCCTCTCGGAATAACACCAACGTTGGCTCAGGATAGTCTTTTGCAAGCTGGGCAAACTGGGCTTGCCACATGGCATTGGCGGAGCCTAACACAGTCGACGCAAACACCTCATACTCGTCTTCCCCAACAAACTGTTCGGCATTGGGTGCAGGTTGGGTCTGCACTGGGAGAGTGTCCAGAATCGAGATCACATCACCCAAATCACCACCAGTAAACAACGTCAACGCAGTGATCAAGATCGCTCCAGTCAAGCCGATACCACCCACCATTGGCCCCAACCCCCGACGGTCATCAACATTCCCACGTGTATTGAGATTGCCCCATTTGGCCATACATAGTACTCCCTATATGTAATAGGGAAAGCATATCATTACTCCAACCCAACAGTATCAAAATTGCGTAAGAAATTGGCAACACTACTCATTCCTTCCCCTGCATCACTTTCTCTACCTGCTCCACGCTCATCACCCCTTCCGCAATAATTTCTTCTTTGAAACTTTTGCCTGATTTCAATGCTCGTTTCACAATCTCGGCTGTCTTGTCGTACCCCAAGATACGATTGAATGCCGTTGCAGTTACTGTCGAGTGCTCAAACAGTTGACGACAGTGATCTTCATGAACAGTAATGTCACGAATGGTGGGAATCACGGCCTCCACAGCTCGCGTTAGTAAAGTCAGCGATTCGATAATTGTTTTACTAAACACCGGTAGCATCACATTCAACTCAAACTGACCATTCAGCAAGACCAGTGAGGCCACTTGGGCATTCCCGGAAACTTGATATGAAACTTGATTGAGTGCTTCGAGTTGAATGGGATTCACTTTGCCAGCCATGATGGTCGAACCTTTTTGTAACTCTGGAACCGTGATCTCGTGCAAGCCCGCTCGTGGCCCTGAGGCCATCATCCGCATATCGTTGGCGATTTTGGACATACCCAAGGCTGATAATTGTACTAGATATGCGACATGAATAAAGCTATCCACATTTTGCGTCGCATCAATCAGATCATCAGCTGGACGCAACGGATAACCACTGAGCTCAGCCAATACTCGATTAGCTTCTACTGTGTACCTTGTACTAGCATTAATTCCCGTGCCAATAGCAGTGCCGCCTAAATTAGTGACATACAGTTCTTCTTTGACTGCCTGCAACCGCTTACTATCTCGCCGCACAAATTCTGCATACGCTCCAAACTCTTGCCCCAACGTTACTGGCACCGCATCTTGCAGGTGCGTACGACCCACTTTGAGTACCTGGGCATATTTCTTGGCCTGGGCGCGAAAGGTTTTTTCTAATTGAGTGAGTGAAGCAAGATACTTATCGAGTAGCTGAAGAATGGTAATTTTAAGGGCCGTGGGCACGGCATCATTGGTGGATTGAGCGAGGTTAACATGATCCAGATAATGGACTGATTCTCCATTCAGCAGCTCAGTAGCGCGAGCAGCAATCACTTCGTTGACATTCATATTCAGCGAAGTGCCAGCGCCACCTTGAATCGCATCCGTCACAAAGTAATCATCAAACTTGCCATCTATCACTTCTTGAGCAGCCTGCACAATTGCATCTTTAATAGCGAGCGGTAACCGTTGATCGAGGAAATTTGCTTCGGCTGCCGCCTGTTTGACCAGTACGAGCGCTCGCACAAATTGAAGAGAAACTGGAGTTCCAGTCAGGTGAAAATTTTCCACAGCTTTGGAGGTTTCTTGACCGTAATATACTTGAGCCATACTGCCCTTTCTACTGAGCCATAATGAAGTATGTATCATATCGTACACCGTTCCCTACATCAGTGATGAGCGATACATACCGTATTGTAAGAAAAATGTAAAATCTGTTCTTTATTCTTTATAATAGTATTATTCCATGAAAGAAACACTCATCCTGGGTAACCACCCCGAAACGTTGGCGTTGGCGTATCCAGTACTTGACCTCATCAGACAATATCCCAATACGTCTCTCGTCTCCGGTGAGTTCTGGAAACTACTTTCGTTTGCAATTACCATCATTCCTGTTGACCTTGGACGCTCATCTGCGTATCCGGATGTCCGCAAGTTCCCGGGTTTTGAACGCAAAGTTCTCAATTTCTTTGAACAATTTGGACAACTCCCCCCGAACTCAGCCAACCCAGTCGCGGATATCGTACAGACCTTGGAACACGGGCGCAATGTGATTATTTTCCCGGCTGGCGCCACCCCCAAGAACAAGCAAGAGCGGCCATGGCGACGCGGAACGGCAGTGGCTATACAACAAGCACAACAACGTGTCCCTGATCTGCAGTTAGCATTTTTGCGCGTACGCAATCCATTGAATTACACACTCACTGCACCGGTCCCGGTACAAGAAGTATTTCGCGGGACACCGATGACTGATGCTGCACAATCAATCCAACATCTTCGACAATATTACGACGGACTTTGGGAAAAACATTAAGCTAAAATAGCGGAAATGGGCTCCAGTACCGCCAACTTGGGTTTGTTCTTAATTCCTCGCGAGAGCACTCCGATGACAGCCTGGTCAATGACTCCCGGTGAACCACTCATCCCTACTTGAAAATCTTTTGAGTCGCTAATTTTTTCAACCAAGATCTCACCATACTCAGACACCTCTACAACTCGAGCGGGAATAGTAAACACGTGTTGTCGAGAGCCGTGGCGACCTATCACCACCAGTTTTTCCCCCGGAGAAACTGCGGTCAACTTTACAAATCCAGGCACTAAGCTGGGAAAATGTGCGCCCGCAATATCTAAAAAAGAGTGGAAAAGAAAATTTGGAGTAGTACTTACTTCAGCACCAACAATACGTGGTCGCGGTTGTGCTCGCGCGACGTGCGCAGCTGTAATAATGGCGGTATTTTCTGGCAAACTGGGGGAATTCACTAAGCATCCATTGGCATAATTACCATCTGCAAATTGTGCAATCACTAAGCCATGTTCTGGATGAAATCGCGGCATTTCATGCTCAACTATACGGCAAACTGTAGATAAAATCAATT
>CAZULU010000055.1:0-6094 GCA_964621585.1 uncultured Pseudomonadales bacterium | reverse complement strand
CCTACCTTGAAAAGTTGTCGCCAAACTATCACAATCATATCGTGAACTCATGGGTATTTCGCGAAGCGTTTGCACAACCAGTGGTACCAATAAACCATGGCCAACACGTCCCGTCCTTGATTACACCAGTCCCAAATCTGTTTTGGGCATCCATGCAACATGTTTACCCATGGGACAGGGGCACGAACTATGCTGTAATGATAGGAAATAAAGTAGCTCAACGGATTCAACACCATCAATAACAAATTAGATAACTAACACTTTTTACTGTACACATGTCTGATCGCCTGCCTCAACACCTGACTTCCTGGCTTCGTCATCACTTTCAAGATCTGATAGCATTTGGTTGTGCGTTTGTGTTTGCTACCTGGTTAATGGTCTCCACTTTCGGCTATCAGGATGGTCACATTGTGCTGAGCATGCATATTTGGTCAGATTTTTGGGCGAATATTCCACTAATTAGATCTTTTTCTATGGGAGATAATATCCCACCAGAATATCCCATTTTTGCCGGTGAACGCATTCGCTATCATTTCTTATTTTTTTTCTTGGTTGGGATGTTGGAACGCTTTGGACTTCGCATTGACGTCGCACTCAATATTCTCAGTATTATCGGCATGACTGGGCTATTGTTTGCTGTGTACATGCTCGCAAAACAGCTCTTCAAATCCAGCACTGCAGGATTGCTAGCCATGGTCTTTTTGGCATTTAACTCTTCTCTATCGTGGGTGTATTTTATCTTCGGGAAATTACAGATACATTCTCTACAAGCCCTCTTTGCCAATAACATTATGGCAACTCATGGTCCGTATGACGACTCAATAGTCAGTGCTTTTTGGAAGCTCAACATCTTTACCAACCAACGACATCTGGCTTTTTCATTTACTTTAATGTTCGTAGGGATATGGGCAATCTTGCGCAGTAAACGAAAAGTTGGAATATGGCTGGGAATATTGCTCATCGTTACTTTGTCCTGGATGCATAAAGCTATATTATTACTGGCACTCATTCAGCTGGGATTTTTCTTTATAGCAAAGAGTTCTCAACGCAAAATAATTCTGGGAGCTATCTTGGTTATTATTAGTCTTTCTCTCCCCGGTATCACCTATCTCAATGGCAGCGGGATACACTCAGAAAAATCACTACAAATATCTCCTGGTTTTTTGTACCAATCAACGTCTTGGCATGAATTTGGTGATGTGCAGTTTTCAAAACCTCTCAAATGGCTTATCTATTGGGGGTTAAATTGGGGAATCTTACCCGTGACTGCGTTCTTGGGCTGGATTACCTATCTTGCCTATTACGTGAAAACCGACAAACGTACGCACTGGGTAAAACAATGGATCCAGCGATTGCAAGCTGATGGAACAGTCTGGTTTATTGGAGCAGTTTCAGTATTCATATTGGCAAATGTGGTAACATTTGCCAGCGATATTGCCACAAACCATAAACTATTGAACTACTCGCAATTTATCTTTGGCGTATTTTCAGCAGGATTGATTACACTCTTCATCAATCGACGCAACTGGATCGCTATCCCTTTATCACTTATTCTGATACTGGGTGGTTTATTTGACATTATTCCATTATCTAGAGATATGAAAGCCCATTGGCCGGACTTTCCCAAGGATCCTATTGCTCGTTGGATCTATCTACACACACCAGCAGATAGTGTATTTCTCAATACCTCATACGGGACTAACTCTGTCACCACTGCTGGTCGAAAGATCTATTGGGGGTGGGACTATTTTACGGGTGGAATTGGATATGATCTGCCTACGCGAAGAACAGAGTTGGTACCAGTATTGATGGGTCAGCTCTTACCTTCAGAATTGTGTGTGTTTCTTTCAGAGAAAAGTATTGACTATATCTATGTAGATAATCTTGACCCAACCTTATTTTTGGATATTCGAGTGAATAAAGAGTACTTTAGTGATCAATTTCCACCAATAGCCAATTTTGAGAGCCATACAATTTACGCAAAAGAAGAGATCTGTGTTACTTCCGATACGGCTTTCGAATAACTGTCACAATCACTGATCCAAACATAGAACGCGCTGAATATTCAGTTTCATCAACCACTTCTGCAAATTTCCAGTGCAATGGAGCAACCCAAGGAGCTAGACCACACATAGTACCTAGATAGCTGACTTCAAATCCTCCTTCTTCACACATTTTCTTTAGACGTTGCGGAGTATAGTGGGCTACATGTTGGTCTTCATCTAAATGTGGAACAAGGCTCAACGTATCAAGAATTTTTTCAATAAGAGGCCAAGTACTTCGATAATTTGGAGTAGTTAAAAACAACGTTCCCCCTGGTTTCAGATTTTTGTAGCACTGTTCCAGCAGTATTTTCCCTTGATCAAAGTAAATGTGCTCAATTAATTCTAAACAATACATTTTGTCAAACTTGCGGGAGATAGAAAACTTCTCATCAACCAAGCCCTCAATAAACGTAACGTTTTTTTTGGCATAATTCTTTTGAGCAAAAGCGATAGCGTCGGGACTCCCATCAACTCCAAATACCTGAGCCCCACTTTTACCCAAGAAATCACTAATAACTCCTGAACCACAACCAATATCTAAAATAACATCGTTCTGGGTAGCGGGTAGTAATCGTTGAATATATCTCAATTTAGAAGTGTGCCAAAAACGTTGCACAGCATTGGAAGAGACTAGTGCTTTTGCCTGATAATCCCCCCTAATCTTTACGGTGTCTCCCACTCTTCTTTTTTTTGCCATATCAATCCTTCTTAGTAGAATCTTCAACTATCTTATCAATAATATACAGTGGACGTCGTTTAGTTTCAGTAATGAGCACACCAATGTATTCCGCAAGTATTCCTAAAATCACAAACTGCGCTGAAAACAAGAATGAAATGAGTACAACGGTCGTGGTATATCCGGGAATTGTAAATCCTAAGTATCGCATTATCAGTGAAAATACACCAACAATAAAGCTTCCTGTCCCCATCACTAACCCCAAAAAAATAGAAAAGCGCAACGGGACTCTAGAAAAAGCAATGAATGCTTGTGAACTAAACCCTAACATATTCAATAAACTATATTTACTCTTCCCTTTTACTCTGGCCTCAACTTGAAATTCAATAATTTTCTTTTTGAAGCCCACTGTTTGAATAATTCCTCTAGTAAAACGTGATTGTTCAGAAAAATGTTGACGTATAACTTCTTTAACTTTACGAGAAATTAAAAAGAAATCCGTCACTTGATCCTCGATCTTATCTTGAGAAAAAGTGTTCAACAGTTTATAAAATGCAGTATTCAAAGCATCTCTAAATGCCGTAGCTGATTGCGGTTTGCGCTTCATCAGTACGATGTCAGCACCCTGATAAAATGCATTGAGCATTTTTTCAATATAGCGTGGGGGGTGTTGTAAATCTGCATCCATACACAACAATGCATCACCTTTTGCGTGATGGATACCTGCGGTCATGGCAGCTTCATGTCCAAAATTCTTGGAAAAGTGAATTACTGTGACCGAAGAATCCTGCTCTGCAATGCTATTCAGAATATTTAAAGAGTCATCAGTGCTCCCATCGTTAATGTACAAAACTTCCCACCGTAGATTAGTCAGTTTTTTTAGATGTTTGGTCAGCTCAATATGGAGAAGCGGAAGACTCTCTGCTTCATTAAACACTGAAACAATACATGTCAAAAAAGTTTGTTTGCGAATAGCCGGCGTATTAGTCATAACAACTGTTCAAGTAGTAGGGTACCTGTTACACTCTAAGAAGTTAATAATGTACATTTCTTGGGATAATTCTACATCTATTGATCAGTTTTGTCTCTCATTTTTTAAAGATATCTACGACTACTTAATATGTTTGAAGTAATAGTGTGGTTACTGATTGTTATCATTCTCGGAGTCAGCATACTGCCGCTCACTGTGTGGCTGGGTAAAGATTTATTTTTGAGAGCCACCCCAGTCGCTAGTCTGCTTGGCACTTTAAGTGTAACTCTTTTTACTTGGCTTTTAACAAATCTAGGATTTTTTCAATATCATAGTTCATCGATTATTGTGTCATTGGGACTCCTGATTATATGCAACGTCCTCATTCTCAAAAGAAGCCCTTCTACAGTTGAGTGGTTACAAGAACACCTGGTGACAACACTTCTATCTCAGTTTATTGTTGCTCTTCCGTTTTTGGGATACAGCTATTTGCGAACTTATAATCCAAACATTGATAATTTTGAAAAGTTCATGGACATGAACTTTGTAAATGCCTTACTGCGAACAACTACATTTCCACCACAAGACACTTGGTTTGCCGGGCAACCGATAAACTATTACTATTTTGGACATTTAGTCTCTGCAACCCTGATCAAATTGACAGGAGTTGCTTCAGATATTGGCTACAACCTTTCACTTGCAACAGTATTTAGTTTTGCTTGGGCTGCAGCGTTCACCCTGGGTTCGTCACTCATCTGGCTCGTAAATCAGGCTTTTCGACAAGCGTTTAAAGCTGGAGTACTCACTGCTTTACTTGTCAATTGTGCTGGAACACTCTATACATTTTCATTTCTTTTTAAAGAAGATTTACCTTTTTTTTGGTTTTGGAGCGCTATTCGGTTAATTCCGTACTCCATACATGAATTCCCCGCATATAGTTTTGCTGTTGGAGATCTGCATGCACATATGCTCAATGTTCCCCATGTATTACTAGCGCTAATTCTGCTGATAATACATATTCAAGCACTCCTCACTGATCAAAAACTGCGACAGCTCGTTTCACTCCTGGTACTTGGACTTACCTTAGGGATTATGGTCATGACGAGTGCTTGGGATTTACCCATGTATGCAGGGCTTACTGGTATTACAATCTTTTTTACTTACTGGTGGAAAAACCGTCATCTAACCACAGCCCTACTACTCTCCTGTAAAGAGGGCGTGCTTCTTGTTGCAGCGCTCTTCTTTTCTTCCTTTTTCTTTTTTAGACATTTTGACTCTAGTATTGCAGGTGGCGTAGGCCTTGTTCAGGCCCATACGTCCGTTCAACATTTTATGATTTTGTGGGGACCTCAACTGTTAGTCACTGTTGCCGCTATTTGGTGGATAGCAACAAAGTCATTTAAAAAACTACCCTTTTTCTATCTCCTTAGCATTGTATGGGCGTGCTGGGTGGGTGTTCTGTTACTTATTCCAGAAATACTATATATCAAAGACATCTACGGGGATCTCAATCATCGTCTTAACACCATTTTAAAATTTTACTATCAAGCATTTATTCTTGCGGGGATCACCTCAGCTTTCTTTATGAGCTATCTTTTCCCTTCCATGAAACATATATGGGGTAAGGTATGGAAAGCCGCTGTAGTCGTACTCTTTGCGTTGACATTGACCTTTCCTTTTCAGGTATTACCTGACTATTATGGCAACTTCCAACACTCGACGAATCTAGAGGGTAAAGCGTTCATGCAGTGGGAACTTGTTGAAGACAAAATCGCCATAGACTGGATTAATCAGAATATCTCCGGACAACCTGTTATGGTGGAAGCCGCCGGCGATAGCTATACCAACTTCAATCGCATCTCGACCTTCACTGGTATTCCAACTATTCAAGGTTGGTTTGTCCATGAATGGCTATGGCGTGGGGGACCAGAAAAACCTGGAGAAAGAGCCAATGATGTTGCATTACTATATGAAGCAGACATTTCAATTTCCCGGGAAATTATCGAAAAGTATAATGTTGAGTACATTTATATAGGAAATCTAGAACGTCAAAAATATCCAACACTCAACGAAGATCGCTTAGCTTCACTAGGAGAAATTATCTTTTCTACTGATACTGTCAAAATTATTCGCATTCGCTAAATACCTCAATGATTATAGTTCTTCAAGGATTTGCGGGATGTCAAGCCAAGAGATATTAGCCTCTACTAGATAGCTATTGCCTACCGGGGTGTTTACAGTGTGAATTTGATAACTTTCAGCAGATAATAAATCTTGTAAAACTTGATCTAGCCACTCTAACTTGGTACTTTGCTGGTACAGTAATGTGAATGACTCTTCCTCGACATACTGCCGCTGTAAAGATGCAGTGACACTTTGATATATTTCCGAATCACTCACCAC
>CAZULU010000054.1:2967-6122 GCA_964621585.1 uncultured Pseudomonadales bacterium | reverse complement strand
GTTTAACTTCGCTCAAGCACAACTACTTCTGTTTCTTCCGGTTTTTTATCGGCTTCTACTACTAAGGACTTGATTGGTTTTTTAACAATCCCATATTCATTTAAGAAATCTTGGACTGTCTTCAGCTCGTTAAAATTCTCATGGTGTTCATCGGTTCGATAATGCATCGGGATGACGTAACTGGGATTTAATTCATTGATAGTTTTGACTGCTTGTTCAGGGTTAATGGTAAATATTCCACCCACCGGAATCAGCAACACATCAACTGAACCAATCTCTGTTTTCTGTTTATCTGTCAACTCATGTCCCAAATCACCCAAGTGACAGACTCGCACCTGATCCATAAAAATCGTAAAAACAATATTACGACCACGCTCTACACCTTGATTTTCGTCATGAAAGGTGGGAACTCCAAAGATAGAAATACCGCCTACTTCATACTCACCTGGCGCGTCCACAATAAATGGTTTGTCTCGTCGCGCAGTACCTTTGACTTTGGTAACAGCGTTATGATCTGGATGATCATGAGAAGTAGTCACCACGTCTGCACTAACGTTGGACATTGCAAAGCCAACAGAAGCGTCAAGTGGGTCAAAAACTACAGTGCCTTCTTTGCCTTTGATTTTAAAACATGAATGACCAAGATAGGTTATTTCCATAGCATTCCTTACTACATGTGAATCATTATTGGTATTATTCAACTTCCAAATAAGCAATGGGTTTTGCTGTTTTCTGGTAACTGCAATGTATCATGACTTTCCTTAGTTGTTAAGCAACTCCCTAATTGGATATAAGTTGTGGGATGTAGGTTTACTTACACTTACATCTTACCTCCAATCATGTATAATGAGGCACTGTTATGAAAAAAGAGGCACTTTTTGCAATCATTGTGGGCATCATCGTTGGCTTAGGAATCACCTATGGGATCTATCAATTCCGACAGGTTTTAGTTCCTTCCACACAAACCAATAATAGTGATGATTCTTCTACTGCCTTGTTGTCTGCATCCCCAACTCCAAACGAAAAACTCATCATTATTTCTCCAGAAAATGAAGCGGTACTCGCTTCCACAACCACAACTTTGAGTGGTTCAGCTGACAGTAACCAAATGATTGTGGTCTTTGTAAATAATCGTGAATATATTACCCAAGCTGATGATATTGGGGCGTTTGCTATTGAAGTCACCCTTGATCTTGGTAGCAATGTCATCACAGTGAGTTCGCTGGGAGCAGATGGTAAGCAGACCACCAAAGAACTCGTTGTGGTTGTCAGCACAGCATCATTAGATAATCTTGAAGAGGTGTCAGAAGCTTCACCAGCCGCGACGCCACGAGCAACAACCACTCCGTAAAGGAGTCTCGATTATGAAGAAACATTTGATTCACTTTCTATTACTCGGTGTAGCCTTTATCATCTTTCCCAATTCTGTGTCTGCAGCTACCCCGCCTGCAAATGCAACAGATTCTGGGGTAGTTCAAGAAAATTTGAAAGAACGCATTAAGCGTGCGGCTGAAGAACAACGGCAAGTTCGTGGAACTTCTACAACAGGCTTAAAGCGCGGATTTATTGGCACAATTACTCGAATTTCTGAAGAAACAATGACTCTTGCTACTACGCGGGGGACACTTATTGTCACATTAGGTGACGTCGCACTTGTACAAAACAACCGCGCAATTACCACGAGTGATTTAGAAATTGATAACAGTGTTGTAGTCCTTGGTTACCAAACTGGGGATGACTTTCAACCTCGACGTATCATTGTATCAGAAGCTTCTCTGCGTCCTGCACCCCGTGAGATCCATATTGGGACTGTGACTAAAATTGATCGCACCTCCATTACTATCATTCCTCGCGGTTCCAACGAAGAAAAGGTATTTACTTGGATGACTAATAATCGTACTAAATTTGTAAATAATGAAAATGAAACCATCAGACAAGCTGATATTCAGACTGACCAAGATGTTATTTTGATTACAAACCCAGAAGAAGAGTCGTCACGGGCAATTCGTGACTCGATCGGTCGTGTGAAACTCCTTCACTCTTTAGCAAACACTGGTTCAGCAGAATAATGTCAGAGCCTCATCTGTCAGCTATGTATGCGGAACGCATACATCGTCTTCAGCACAAATTATCCAACGCTGAAATACTTTTAATTTCTAATCCCTACGATCTATTATACTTAGTTGGCTTTATCACTCTTACTCCATATGAGCGTGAAGCGTTTTTGCTTGTAAGCCAATCGCAGGCTACACTATTACTCTCTTCTTTCTCTCAAAATAATGAGGTTACGAATGTTAGACAAGTGATGTTTGGGTATCACAAACCGTTGGGCTGGTGTATTCAGTCATTTGTGGCTGATCACCCAGCAGGAAGTCGTGTTTTTCTCGATCAAAAAACATTGAGCTTGTTTGAATTTGGACGTATCCGTCAATTTGTACAACCACGCCAGTACACTACTGAAGATCTGCCTTTGGTTTCTCAGTTACGGATGAAAAAAGATGAGACTGAAATACAGTCTCTCCGCAAAGCAAATGCCGTTACTCACCAAATTTTGGAAGAGACACTCCAATCTTTACAAGTAGGAATGACTGAACAAGAAGTGCAAGATCTATTTGAGCGTAAACTACAGACCCGGCCTTCTGAACCCAGAGCATTTCCTACCATTGTTGCATTTGGTGAACATACAGCAGCCCCACACCATCAACCAACCCAAAGAGCATTAAAAAAGAATGAACCCGTCTTAATTGATTGTGGCGCCACCGTCAATTACTACTGTGCCGATGTCACTCGTACCATTTGGTTTGGTGATCAACCTGATCCTGAATTTATTAAAATTGAAAAAATCATTAAACAAGCCTACACACAAACAATCGACAAACTAACCACCAACCACCAACCACCAATAACTCTTCTTAAGGCCCAAGACCTTGATCGTGCCTGTCGAACATTTATCGAACAACAGGGATATGGCGATAAATTCATTCATACTACTGGTCATGGCGTTGGTCTTTACATTCATGAATCTCCTTCTATCAGTTCTCGCGACGAAACTGAGCTTGAGCCCAACATGGTGATAACAATTGAACCTGGTATTTACATCGATGGAAAATTTGGCTATCGTTACGAAAACTCTATACTCATTAAAGAAGATGGAT
>CAZULU010000054.1:1600-2867 GCA_964621585.1 uncultured Pseudomonadales bacterium | reverse complement strand
AGACTCTTCCCTCCCTCACACCAGGGAGTTTTTTTTGCATGGGAGGGGTCTGTACAAGGAAACATATGACAAATGAACAAAATACTATGATCGCTTTACCAGGTGGTGAGTGGCTCAAACCACTCCAAGATGCCTGTGCTGAAGCTGGACTTACCTGGCAGCAAGATTCAGAACGCAACTATCAAGTTCGTTTTCCTGATTTAAAGACGACGGGAATCATCGTGCGCACCAAAGACGTTCCCAGACTGGTAGCCCGCCCAAATTCCCCCGCAATCGCGGGATTTACTGGCAGCGATATTTTGGTTGAAGCTGGCGCCAGCCAACTTGGCAATCCACAGAACTGGGAAGTTCCGCTTAAAGACAGCGCACCCAGAGCATCAGTCTATTTGGGCCTTACACCCAACGCCTATGAGCAGTTTGGATCTGATCCAACCGTAGCTGACATTATGGAGGGAGTTCATCGTCTCAGCTTATCCCGAACTTGCTCGCCAATATCTTGAACTCCAAGGTTTTTCCAATCCAAACATAGAAAAATTTGATGGAAAAATTGAAGGCTTATGGCGAGTGATTCCAAATAACTATGCTGTCGTTGATATTTCTTCGTCAGGAAAAACTCGCATTGAAAATGGCATCGTACCAATAGAAGAATTATTAACTGCCAAACTTGTTTTGTATGAAAATGTACAAAAAATTGATGTATTAGGCGGAAGTGACAGCATTGCTATCCTAAAATCATTACTCAATCAAAGGCCCAAGAACTAACACCACTGAAAGATGAAAACCATTCTAAAGTAGTAATTAAATGTTACAATCTAAACCATACCAAGGATACTTATGAAAAATAATGAACTACAAAATCTCAAGGGTTTTAGGGATTTTTTACCATCAGAAAAACGTAAACGCGACTATGTGGCGTCTAAAATTCGCACAGTGTTTGAGCGCTTTGGTTTTGCGCCATTGGAAACTCCTACGCTCGAGTATTCTTCTCTACTCTTAGGGAAGTACGGTGACGAAGCGGACAAACTTGTCTACTCATTTGAGGATCGTGGCGAACGCCAGGTTGCCCTTCGTTATGATCAAACCGTGCCAACAGCACGAGTACTGGCACAGTATCAAAGTCAGTTGCCGAAGTATTTCCGTCGTTACCAAATCCAAAATGTCTTTCGAGCAGATAAACCACAAAAAGGTCGCTTCCGAGAGTTTACCCAATGCGACTGTGATATTTACGGTTCCCAATCAACCTTAGCAGACGCCGAAATTCTCGCAG
>CAZULU010000054.1:0-1500 GCA_964621585.1 uncultured Pseudomonadales bacterium | reverse complement strand
ATTATCAATCAAGCAGTAAGCCTGGGGGTTGATCGCAATGCTTTAGTCTTTAATCCTCGAATTGCCCGTGGCTTGGATTACTATACTGGTTTGATTTTTGAAGGCAAAGTCCCGGAATACACGGTTGGCTCCGTTGGTGGGGGCGGTCGTTACGACAATTTGATTAATGATCTAGCAGGCGTACAAATTCCTGCCGTTGGTTTTGGTATCGGCTTTGATCGCACGGTCGAAGCAGCTGATCAACTTGGTTTGATTCCCACCGAAAACATGGGCACGCAGGTATTGGTGACAGTCTTTAGCGAAATAACCGCAACCAACTCAACACAAATCGCTCAACAACTTCGAGATGCTGGCATTCGTGTAGAACTCTACCCAAGTACTACTGATAGCTTAGGCAAACAGTTCCAAAACGCCGAACAAAAAGGCATCCCATTTGCTATCGTCATCGGGGAAGATGAAATCAACAATAATGTCATCACTGTCAAAAATATTCAAACTCGTGACCAACAAACCTTGAGTATTGAGAAATTTGTAAAGACATTACAATAACCTATATGAACAATTTTAACTTTCAAACAGAAATTCAAAAAATCATTGAAAACAAGCAACTTGCAGAAGTTCGTTTCAGAGATGTACCAGGCGAGTTCAAAGTAGCTTTTATTCTCAATATTAATGCTGAGTTTATTACTCTAGCTGAAGTTGACAATCTAGGCGAACTAGACGGAATTGGGATGTACTTTTTCGATCAGATAAGCTCAATCAACACCAGTACACTGTACCTGAATCGGCTAAAGAAAAATGTTACTGCTTCTGTTTGGGAAGAAGCAATGAAAAGCATTGCTGGAGTAACTGATTTCAGTTTTAGTGGTTTAGCAGCATTTCTTGAAAAAAAGAAAAAATTTGTTGAAGTTGCATACGAAGCTGATTTTATGCCAGTTGGTAAAATCGTTGGTTACGATAACCAAGCACTATCTTTCATCGAGATTGATGAGCTGCACACCCAGCCAATTGCGCATACAGTAATTCTGCTCTCGGCAATTACTCGCATGTCACTAGATACACCATACATTCGTGATATTGAAACCTCGTTGAATAAAAGATTATGAATAATGTAATTCAGAAGTTTTAATTACAGGACTAATTTATTGAAGTTGGAATAAATACTAATCTCAGTTCACTGTTCTCAAATATCTATATGTACTCAGTCAAAGAACTCGCCAAACTCCAAAAACGATCCTTCCGCAACAAAGAGGCAGTCTTTTTAATTGAAGGTAAAAAAATTATTGAAGAGGCCATAGAATCAGGACAAGAAATCATTCAGTTGATTGCAACAGATTCATTCAAGAAAAATAATCCCGATTTCTTTTTAGATTCCCGCCTTCGCGGGAATGACGGATTGAGTGTTATCTCCGACTCAAATGCTGAACGCCTCACCTCTAGCAAAACTCCGGCCGGTATCTTCGCGGTCGTCAGACAAAAATTGGCGACATTTGAACAACT
>CAZULU010000053.1:0-6141 GCA_964621585.1 uncultured Pseudomonadales bacterium | reverse complement strand
AGTCCGTAACTCGAGTGTTACTCGGGGATCTTGTTCCATGAGTTAAGTATACAACAATGGATGTAAGTTGTAGGAGGTAGGTTGTTTTTTTCTTTTACTTACATCCTACAACTTACCTCTTACATCTAGTAAGCCTTGACTTTTCTCGAGAAATGACCTATAATATTAATATATTTGTCGCTCAGTCATCTCGACCTTGTGGAGAGATCCCTCGACTAATCGCTCGGGATGACAAAGACAAACAATTTGGAATTTAAAACTTGAGATTTAATAATTATGGTGCCGCACATCAACTTCTACCGGCCAGACCAGCATACCACTCAAGAGTGGTTGTCTTCGCTTTGGTTACGTCAAACGGTACAAATGCCTCAGCCCAGTACTACCAACCGACTGATTCTGGGAGTTTCAGCTTTTACGTTTGTGGCTTCGATGATTGCTACCACAGTCTTATTTTTTCCTGACTTTTTCTATCGTTTAGTACCGTTTAACCCACAACCCATTGTGGCGTCAGTTGATGCCTCTGTCTTGGGTGGAAGTTGGAATGAAGGGGCTTTGTATGCCAGTATTACACTTCCGCCAAAGGATGAAAATTTACCTGAAGGCAATTGGTTAATTATTCCCAAAATTGGAGTCCGTACTTTGATTGGTGAAAATCCAGAAGAAAAAATGGAAGAGACTCTGAGAGATGGGGTATGGCGAGTGCCAGAGTTTGGCAATCCACTCAACCCTCGTGAGCCGATGATTCTCATTGCTCACCGTTTTGGTTATCTCAAGTGGACCAACGAGTATCGACGAAAAAATTCATTCTACAACTTAGATAAATTAGAAATTGGTGATACCTTTGATGTAATTTGGGACCAGCGGCGTTTTACCTATGAAATTTATGCGGGTGAGGAAGGGAAAGAAATCACTGACTACGAAGCCGACATCATTCTTTATACCTGTAAACACTTGAACTCCCCAGTTCGTTTCTTCCGGTATGCGCGACGAGTGGAGTATTAAATGGATGTAAGAGGTAAGTTGTAGGATGTAGGTTGTCTTTCCGCCAAAATGAATGTTTGCAGATCACCTGTTTTCAGGTGTGTTTGTGAATTTGTGTACTGTTGTCGTTTTTGATCGTAGTAATTGTATTCCAAGTGTGACAAACGTTCCCAGGAGTAAGCCATACCCCAAGAAGCTTAACAGTTGTGGCCAGTAGAGGATGGTGATAATTACTGGTTGATGGTCAGTTTCATTCGAACTGCTGTTCATCGTTTCCTGACCTACCGAGTCAATAATCCAGCCATTAGCCCAGCCATTGTATTTGATATGTTCGTATTGATCCCAGAATTTCCAGCCAGGGAAAGCGATCCAGCCGGTGTCGTAGGATTGGGAGAGGGTGAAGACTGAAACGGTAGGTTGAGTTTGGTACAAGTAGGTACCAAACTTCGTGATGATTTGTGCTTTCTGAGCAGTTAGTGTCTCTTGTTCATTAGAGTGAGATAATGGTGTAATCATCACAGCGCTAATATTGCCAAGTGATGCAGGTATAAGAACAACTTTGTTGACAATACTTGAAGAAACAGAGTTCCGAAATGATCGAGATTCGATATTTACAGCGTAAGCATCTTGTTTGCCACTCTTTTTAAAGAAACTAAATATTCCTTCTGAACTGTGTTGTGGGAAAAGAAACTCAAATTCTTGTCTGTTTGCGCTAATATCGTGTAAATAAAATTTTAGTCCACGACCTTCAATGTTTTGACCTTTCACATATAAGAAGAAACCCTGCGAGGGCGCTGTTACAAACGTGTTTCCTTTACACGCAACTCCACCGTTTACTGCAGTAAGTGTTGTTGAACTGTCATTTTGAACTTCAACTACTGCTCCGCGTTGTCGAATGTCGCAATTGTTGACAAGATTTTCATCTAATCCCGGTGTCCATAGCTGTTCACTTTGGATAGGAACTATGTATTCCAGTTGAGAAGCAGTCTCTAAAGAAAGATCCATGCTGGATGTTTGAGTAAGTATGCTAAAGAAACCAGATGGTAGCGTCATTTCTGAAATAAGTGAGTGTGTTGAGAGGATGAGACTACGATACTCTGTAGTTCTACTAATTTTTGGAGAATCAGAAGTGTAACCAAATATATCTAGCCAATAGGTTCCCTTGTCGGATAATACTGCATATTCTCGAGAAAATTGCCAATCTGTAATCGATGAGACTTGAGATGCTTTGGAATTGTTATCGTTATAACAACTGTAGGTCGTATCTCCTTCTCGAGTGACACATACCCGTGGTTTTCCGCCATTTGGAAGACGATACTCGTAATCAAGTTTTACAAGAAGAGAGTTGTATTTATCAGATAATGGACCAAGGCGAGCACTTAAACATGCAGAGGCATTTTTAGCTTCAAGTGAAATACCGTTGGGGATATTTGTCTTATTCACAAAGTACTCTTCATGCTCTCTCACCCAACAGTTTTGAACCTCGGCTTTTTGGACATCTTCAACCATTTCTTCGTAAGTTAGCGGAGCAGTATCGAATACTTTTATTCTTGTTTCTTGTCCAATAGTTACGTGGACAAATCCCAAAGCCTGTGTATGGGAAGTATTCTCAATCAAAAAAGTTTGGTCGTTTATCACTAAGAAGAATGAGTCAGTAATGGACTGAGGAAGTTCAATACGCCAAGTAAAAATAATATCTTGAGGAGTTGGAGTTATATTTGCAATATGAGCTAACTGAGGAGTAAAAGCTAACAGAATACTATTTTTTTCTACCTGAGCAGTTACAGAAGTTGCGACAATAGATCTGGCTTCTAACCCTGGAATTAAAACCTTGTATCGTCCAGGTTGAATGAGTTCACTTTCCACCTTTAGGTAAGTATTTTCAACTGAGATTTTATCAATTAAGTTTCGCTGTTTACCTACGAAAGAAAAAGGGAAACTGTTTTGAGGAGCAGATGACGTTTCGATGTAATTTCCTAACTTTTCATATGTGGGATCAATTTTAGAGTAGTGTGGTGTGGACTCCGCAATAGTTACATTTGGAAAAGAGCTCACCTGTGTTGAAATGGCATCGTGGACAAGTTCGTAGACTGTAATGTGATCTGTTTGTTTTACGATTTTTGCTTGAGCGGTATCCGCAAGCATTTGTTTGAGTTCTTCATTGAAGAGTGTTTTTGAATCAAACCCAGGAAGTATCACACTTTCATCAAGCAAGATCCATCTGACATCATATTTTTTGAGTGTTTTTAAGAATAATTCCTGATCCTTTGCGTACAACGCTGCAGACACCTGATGATAATACGTTTCATTGTAAGGACTCCATACATCAAAGGCTCGATCGAGAATTGGCTGTTCAATGCCATACCATAAAAAACCTGACCCAGAGTAACCCCAATTATAGATCGTCCATCCCCAGTTCCATTGCATCGGAAAGTTAGCAATACGACCACTTTTGTCTTGACTTGAGAAAAATTGAAATATTTCCTGATAATCACTTGGCTGTTCAACCTTTAGTCGTTCATAAAATAAGTTTCCTTGGAATATCGGAAAGGCGAACATTACTAACGCAAGAGTAGTCAAGAGAGCTATTAATATTGAAAAGCCCTTTTGTAACCTTTTAGGAATACTTCTGATAAGGAATAGCATTCCTAATCCAAAGAACACTGCATAACTCAAACTCAAGGCAATCGAAAACTTTGTAAAACTAGCCCGAAATGCTTGTTGAATGACAGGAATTTCCTTCATCACTGTCACAATTTGTGCAAAAGGAAAAGCTTGTTGAGCAAGCGCTGTAAAACCAATGAGCAACAATAAACCTAAGCCAACTGTAACTTCGATAGATATCTTCTTGTTTACTGCAGCAGTAATAAAACCCAGTAGAATAACGCTAAACAGTATAATTCCCAGAATCTCATTGTGAACACGTTCAAAGTGAGCGATCCATGGTTGCATAATAAAGAAGTTTTTCTCTAACGGATCGGTCGGCGAATCAATGGAGTCAAAGTAAAATCCCTTGAGCAACATTACATCTTTTAATCCACCGTAGGATTGGCTGAGAATATTAAAATCTTGTGTAGAGAGTTGATTATTCTGAGAGTATAGGTAGACCTGGGAACTTCCCAATGTAAAGTACAGACTGGGAAACAACCAATAGGCATTGACAAATAGCGTGACAACACCGATAGCAAGAGTAATCCGAAGTCGTTTCCATGAAAACTTTTTGAGTAAATACGGAGTGAGTATTACAGCTAGTGTTATTCCATATACCAAGAAAAGGGGAGGAATAAAGCCGATTGGTGAGAATAGAAATGATGCGAGTGCAAAGAAAGTTAGGTGTTTGAAATGAGGATTTTTTAAGTATTGGAATAGTGTCAGTAGAACCCAAGGAAAAACGCCAAAAAAGATGATAAACGATTCAAGTTGAACATAAAAATGTTGTGCAGTGGATAAGTTTAAAACATAGTACACACTCGTCAACAAAGCCACCGAATTTTTAAGCAGAGGTTTTTCTTTTTGTGAAATAAATCTGGCCAAAAAAAATGCTCCCAATCCACCCGAAATGAGCATGCCGAACGTAAATACTGCGCGAAGGCTTTGTATTGGGAAAATAAAAGAGAGCATCCAAACTGCTATTGAATGCAATAGATTGGCAGCATGTCCGTGACCTGCAAGGTGTCCCAGCCCTTGGTTTTCTTGCCAAACTGCTGTAAACGCTCTTTTGATATTTAGGGAAAAATTAAATTCGGGATGAAGATTATCCCAGCCTGAAAGCATGCCATGTGTCGGAAAGTTTTTGAAAACTACTATCCCCAAAATCGCACTGAATACACCTAACGCTATATACAACGATGGCTCTTTTTGGATAATAGCCCAAATTTTTTTAAACATAACAATCTAGGATGTTGTCCACAGTTTTTGCAAAGATAAAAGTGTCTGCTTGAAATGAAAAGCAGTACTATGTATGATCGCAGGTTTATTTGCAGCATACAAGGTTTCATACTCGTTATGAATAACAGAACTAGTTTTTCTTTTTTCAGCGAGGTGAGTGGCAACACGTTGGAGTTGTTCAAGCTTTGTGGAATTTTGAGCACGATCAATGATTTTTTCCAGTCCACGTGTAGTATGTGAAAAGGTGAGTGCTGATTTGGGCACTGCAACATCTTGTAACACTTCACTCCATGTTGAAGATCCTGTTAATATATTCATTGCTTGACTTAGCATGAACGGTTTTTTATATGATAAGGCGTGGGAAAGACATCCAGAGGCTCCCATCAAACCACGATAGGGAAGAACAATGATATCTGAAGCACAAAAGACGTGAGAAAGATCTTGGTCTTTGACAAAACCAGTCATCGTAATCTGTGGATTGCGGGCGGCAATGGTTTGAAGCTCTTGATAATATTTTTGGTAATAGGACTCTTTTTCTAAAGAATATGATGGACCACCTGCGATGAGCAAGTGAATATCTTTAGCTTTCCCTTGTTTGCTAAGCTGATCAAAGGATTTAATTAGCCAGTCTGTCCCTTTATACCAACTCACAAAACCAAAAGCAGTAATGACGATGTGTTTTTCTGGAATTCCTAATGCATGTTTTGCTTGAATTGTTGTGATCTTTGGATTGCGAACATCAACTCCCATAGGAAGAGTTAATACTTTACTGTTTGGTACAAATTTTGTGAGTCGACTGGCAATTGATTCATCCAGTACTACAATTTTTTGACACATCAGCGCCAAACTCCAGTAATAGACTCTAAGACCGATATTTATTGCTTTTTCTTTAAGAGATCCTGCTTTGATATTGAGGTGACCACCTAACGTGGCGACATTATCAATTACATTGTGAGAGAAAAAGGTAATGTTTTTGCGAGACAATCGGATCAACAGTAAAAATGGGATGAGTAATGCAAAATGCCAGATTCCACCTTTCATGCCAAATTCGCTGTGCACAAAGACTTCTTTGATTTGTGAAAATGAATTGAGTGTTTTCAAGATTTGTGGGTAGAGATGAATTGTCTTGTTATCAAACACGCGCAAGACAAGTACTTTCCCATCTGCGTGGAGAGTAGGTTGAGTTTCAACTCCACGCTCAGCCAGCACAATGAAACGTTTGCCATATTTCTTTGCAATTGGTTCGATTGTTTTCTTGGTATACCAAGCGAT
>CAZULU010000052.1:0-6517 GCA_964621585.1 uncultured Pseudomonadales bacterium | reverse complement strand
GCTCAACCTGACTTTTATCAAGAAGCACTAAACACTCTAGATTTAGCTCGCAAGTATGCCCCTACCGATCCTAAACTTGTCTATAACCAGGCAATTATCTACAACGTGACTGGCGAATCAGAAATCGCAGAAGTGTTGTTACGAGAAGCCATTGACATGAAACCCAATTATGAAACCGCTCGCTACCAACTGGCACAACTGCTGGAACGCAAACAGGAATATGAGGAAGCAGCTAAACACTATCAGTACATTCTGGAGTACATCGCCCCTGCCAATGAATTAGTCAAAGAACGATTAGAAATCATTGCCACGTTTTCAGCAAGTCCTCAACAATAAATATTGACCATATACCAAAACCCCCTCACAGGTGAGGGGGTTTTGTATCAACGTAATGGATTATAACGTTTGAGTGAATGGCATGAGAGCCAAGTGTCGAGCACGCTTAATAGCAGTTGCTAATTGGCGTTGTTGCTTTTGGGATAATCCCGTTACATCTCGTCCAGCGATTGCCCCGTTTTCCATAATGAATTTTTGGAGAAAACGAGGATCTTTGTAATCAAAGGTCACCCCTCTGAGTGCTGGTTTTGGCGTAAATTTACGCTTGCGTTTTGTTGGTGTCATAAAACCTCACTATTAATTAAATTTAAAAAGGAATATCTTCACTGATATCCTCAACAGCTACATCATCGGCTGGGGCAGTTGGTGCACTGTCATCGGTAGCAGCTGCAGTGTCATCACCACTGTAGCCAGCTCCACCTCGTGCTCCCCCACCACTTAATAACATCATGTTATCAATCACGATCTCAGTGACTCGGCGGTCTTGACCATCTTGAGATTTCCATTCTCGGGTTCGGATGCGACCATCGACGTAGACTTTATCACCTTTTTTGAGTAATTGACCACAAATTTCAGCCAGTTTAGACCATGCTACGATGTTGTGGTACTCGGTTTCTTCTTGGCGATCGCCACCATCACTGGGAACCCAACTACGGTTAGTAGCCACTCCGAATGTACAAACTGCTGTACCTGATGGTGTGTAACGAACCTGTGGATCTCGGGTCAAGTTCCCGATAATCATGACTTTGTTTAATGAACGAACTGACATCGTTCCTCCTTTGACTCCAGAGTAATAAACTCTTTCCCTGGGTGCTTCTTATAACTATCTACTATTATGCATGAAATCGTACAATTATGAAATTCTTCGAACATGCACAACACATTATTCAGTAATTTCTGATTGTTGAGCACTGTTTTTGACAGTGGTTTCATCTTGAATCACCAATAAGTAGCGGAGTGTGGTGTCACTCAAACGCACATCTCGGTCAAAGTTTTGGACATCTTTGGTGTCCATTTCGAGAGTGTGAAACACATAATGTGCTTCGGTGTGCTTGTTGATTGGGTACGCTAACACTTTTTTACCCCACACATCGGTGCTTGCAACGGTACCGTTGTTTTTCTTGACTAAGTCAAGAATAGTATCTTGGGCATGCTGAAGCTGAGTATCGTTCAGTTCAGGAGAAAAAAGCGCTACGAACTCGTAGACTTTCGTCATAAGTAGCCTTTCTGTGAGTTCATGAGGCTAAATGGACTCTGTCATCCACCAGAAGTAGTGACAAAAATGAACTCAAGTAATAATAAGAATTACTATTATATCACAGCTCCTCGAGAAGAAAAGTACTTCACCGTTTATCGTCATCCTGGAAGGTCGAGTCATGTACTCATGACACGAATGTTCAGGATCTAATGTTGATTTGCTGTTTTATAACTAAAACCCTAACCTCTAGCGTCAACCTCAGCCAGCTGCTGATTCCGTATCGCATCAATCTCTTTGTATAAAGACAACAACATCGCTAGTTTTTCTTCGGACAAACTCCAGTCAATTCCTTCAAGTTGATCAAGCTTATTCACCAAAAACATCCAGGCTCCTCGCCCTCCTTGAGCAAAAAACTCCAGCAACATTTTTTCCATCCACTCCATATCTTGAGTTTTAGAACCGAATTCATGTAAGTACGTCGGGTGCGTACCACTCTTTTCTCCCAACCAGTTGACTGTGTAATTCATCAGTCGATCCGCATGCTGACGTCCAAGGACGAGATTGTGGGCAGATAATTCAAACCGTGAATCTGTCATGTCATAGACATCAATTCCTACCCCATCTGCCTCCTCAGTAAAATACTGCTGATACTCCCATCCGTATGCGGCTAAGGATACGTGAACTGCTACTTCTCCCAATCGCTCCTTTATCTGAGACCTTACTCGAGTAAATAATTCTCTAAATCTCAAAGCATGCTGCTCATCAAGCTGAAACTTTTGTTGAGTAATGTACCCAATTTCTCCACCATACAGATTAGCTTCAAAAAATGGCCGGATGACATCAATATCATCAGCATACTCAGCGAGAAAGTCTAGCCATACACCCAACCATTCTACAAGCACCTCTTCATTTCCTGCATCAAATGCATGTCCTGCGGGAAGGTCAATTCCTCCAACACCTAAATTTAACATCACTTTGACATTTTTTGCTCGGGCTTCAGTGAAAATAGCAGTTAATAGTTTCCGAGCCTTGTCCCAATGTGGTTCATCTGCCACTTCTTCCAGGCGAATAAACACTCCAATCGAAGTAAACTGTTCACCAAGTTCATTGCGAAAGTAATCAGTTGTATCCAGCACACCTCTTACCGCTTCATGCATCTGGGCATCATCGATAGCTAGGGTGTGATAGTCATAGAAAATTTTGTCAAAGTCAGGATGAATTCCCAATGTCTGCTTAGGATAGCGAGCCGCCTGATCAATAAGTTGTTGGCGGCGTTCCGCAGACAATTTGTTTTCGTGCAAAAAATTTTCCAAAAAACGCATTCCTAATCCTGTTTGTAAGGAAATAAAAAACGCTAATAACCACTTGAGAAAATCACGCCGAGATAGTTCTGTCTGAAGAAGTTCTTGAAGGTGCTGGTCTGCGGTTTGCAGTTGTTCTCGAGGCATTTGTCCTCAGCATTATACAGTAGAGTTACAATTTAATAAATATCTTACAAAAATTGGCATGAAAAACCCCCGCCTGTACTAGACGAGGGTCTTTCTTTTTGCATTGTAGAGACATGATTAGTCATCAAGTGAACTGAAGAGGTATCCTAGGATAACCTCAAACAGTACAACCTGAAAAACGGTGGGAAGGAGAGCCAAGCAGATCCCAATCACCGGTCCGTACAGTTGCGTGACCGGGACAAAACTGAACCAGTAGTTGGAGAGGAGCAGGGTGATCATAATCGCATACCCTACCAACATCCAAACCCGGATCGTCTTGTTCTGGATCTGGAACACATTGCCGACTCCCATCATCGTTGATAGACGATGGAGAACCTGCAAAAAGCTTTCGGCGAAAATCATCACGAGGACGATCATCTCGCCGACGGTTTTCAGCAATCCGCCAAGTTCTGTCGAAGTATCGATGTTCGCGCCCACGAACACCCCGTACCGACTGGTCTGCCAGTCAAAATACGAGAAGAACAGGAAAATCGCAAACACGAACAGAACAAGCAACCACAGGTTCTTCTGCTTGATGGCACGTCCCAGCCGCACGAGGCGGTTGGACTGGGTCGAGTCGTCCACTTCTGCCGGTGTAGGTTTTGCCTCAACCACCTGTGCCGTCATTTGTTGCAGAGCCGGTTGGACACGACGGGGCGGTGGTGGCGGCTGAAGCGGACGCTGAACTCCTTTGAACTGCGCTGGAAGCATGTCGTAGGCTTTCGTAAACTCGATGGGATGGGTCACGACGTGTTGCACCCACTCCTCGTTTGTGGCTTTTCCGCCATACTGCCGACGAAGCTCTTGCCATGCAGGGTCGTTGATCAGATCCTGCCGGCGTAACCACTGATACAGATCTGTTCCTGGCATTGCCATGTTTTTTCTACCTCCTATGGGTTATCGATAATGGCGTTGGCTGATAAACTCGACTATTATCAAGCCTATCATGCAACGCCACTACACCATGGCTACTAGTATCCGGTCCCTATTCCCTAGTCTCTGTTTATTAATGTGCAAAAAGAAAAAACGAACAGCTCTTGCTCTACCTCGTTTCGTGACACGCTACCCTACAAATTTAGAGTTGTATCAAGAACACGATAGAGACGTGTGTTCGTCCTAACATTCTATGAGTATAACAAAAATAGCGTGAAAAGTCAATGTTATGGGATATTTACTTACCGATCATGAACTCGACGACATCGCCTTCTTGCATGACATAGTCTTTACCTTCGGTTCGCACTTTGCCGAGCTCTTTAGCTTTTTTCCAACCACTAAGCGACACAAAATCTTGGTACGACACCACAATGGCTTTAATGAAGTGCTTGGTGAAATCGGTGTGAATCACACCTGCTGCTTCCGGGGCTTTCATGCCTTTTTTGATGGTCCAGGCTCGCACTTCAACTTCCCCTGCCGTCAAGAAACTCTGCAACCCTAGCAAGTGATAAGCTTTTTGAATCAACCTCTCTAAGCCACTTTGCTTGAGACCAAGTTCTTCTAAAAATAACGCTTGATCTTCATCTGACAAGCTGGAAAGTTCGGCCTCAATTTTGGCTGACACTGGTACGATCATCTCGGCATCGACACCAATACTTTTGGCTAATGCGGATACCTGCTCGCTGACGACTGATAATTCACTTTCATCCACATTGACCGCATACATCATTGGTTTGGCAGTCAGTAAACCAAGTTCTTTAGCCACTTTTTGCTCTTCTTCCGAAGTGACCACTTCTCGGATAGGTTGCCCAGCATTGGCAGCTTCTAACATTTTTTTGACTACTCCCCATTTCCAGAGCAACTCTTTGTCTTGGTTGGCTTTTGGCTCTTTTTGTTTTTGAAGGGTGGCAATATCAGCTAATAATAACTCCATCTCGATGGTTTCTCGGTCTGTCTGGGGATCAACCGAACCTTCTCGGATCACATCAGGATCAGAAAAGCCGCGCACCACGTGACAAATGAGATCCACTTCACGAATATGAGATAAAAATTGGTTGCCCAGTCCAGCTCCTTCACTGGCGCCTTTAACCAAACCCGCGATGTCTACAAATTCCACAGTTGCCGGCTTAATGGTTTGAGTACCCACAATCTTTGCCAATTCGTCCAACCGTGAGTCCGGCACTGGCACGATGCCCGTATTCGGATCGATCGTCGCAAATGGATAATTAGCCGCCAGCGCAACCTGACGCTTTAATAAGGCATTAAATAAGGTAGATTTACCGACATTTGGTAGGCCGACGATTCCGACTGAGAGAGACATAATATTAAGAAGTAGGATGTAAGATGTAAGTACGCATAATACCAGATGTGAAGTATATCACGGAAACAATATTTTTTTAACCTGATTCAAGGCTGTTTATTGTGTCACAATATTAAGGTATGATAATTGTAATTACTGATTACTTACTACATACAACTTACCACTAATTTCAGGATGCTCATGAAAAAATACCTCTTGCTACTCCCTCTTCTATTTGTCTTTATCCTTGCAGGCTGTCAACGCCAGGCAGCAGACACTGCGACAACTCCTTCAGTTCAGGCTGAACAACCATCTAATCGAGAAATGCAACAAATTGCCACTGCTATCCAGTCTGGCCAAGCACTCAAATGTACCATTACCGAAAAAGATACCGGTCAAAGCATGGAATATGGAGTGCAAGGAAAAAACTTCCGCATGGACAATGTTATGCAACCTGTAGATGCACAAGACGCTACTCAACAAGGTCATGTGCTGAGTGATGGTCAATTCTTCTACTCTTGGACCACCCCCGCCAATACTGGTTTCAAGATGCAGATTCCAGATGAAAAAACGATGAAAGAGCAATATGATACTTTACCTGACTTTTCTGATGAGGAAGCACTCAAAGAATACGAGCAAAACTATACGCTCAATTGTGATCCCACATCATTTCCCAACGGCTACTTCACTGCACCGACCAACGTACAGTTTCAAGATATGACGGTGATGATGGAAAATGTACTAAATCAAGCACAACAGGGAATGAGTCCAGAGCAACAGCAACAACTCGAAGAAGCAATGAAAAAGTACGGACAATAAAGCCTACTCAAGGTTTACTTATCTCTATTTCTCAGTAAGTGTGGAACAGTTGCGACAGTGGTTTCTTCACTTTCTGTGATTTCTTCATCTTCAGTTGAGGTAGCTAGATACTCTGGATTAGGACGATACACGAGCATTCTGCTTAACCCCGTCTGACCAGTCCAGGAATTGGGATTACGAAAACTCGTTTTAAAAAGTCCAACAGCCGGATCTGCCGTATTAAACAACAGGACCTCATCGATAATAAATCCTTCAGAAGTGTAAAAATTGGTAACAGAGTATACTTTTTCACCACCTTCGACTGGTTCAATCTTGGTTACAGTCAACATATGATCAAAAGTCCCACCCTGAAGATAGATAAAGTCACCAACCTGAAGATTCACTTGGCTAAAGTCAACAAACCAGATAGGCCCAGCTATTTCAAACATTGTGTAATATGGTGCT
>CAZULU010000051.1:4171-6537 GCA_964621585.1 uncultured Pseudomonadales bacterium | reverse complement strand
GTTGTTCGATCACTGCAAATTGGGGGTATCGCAAACCAACACTATCAGTATCACCCCGAATTTCTGCTGGCACCCCAGGCTTGGTGTTGACTACTATGGTAAATGCACCTGGCCAATAGAGGTTAATCATTTCTTCAGATTTGGGAGTAAACTCGCCATACTCCATGGCTTGTTGCACAGAACCCACTAACACTGCTGTGGGCTTATTCTTTTCTCGTCCCTTAATTTCGTACAAGCGACGGATGGCATCAAGCCGCTCAATACTACACCCAATTCCCCACACAGTATCTGTTGGGAAAATGGCTATGCCTCCATTTTTTAAAATTGTTACAACTTGGTTCAAATCATCGGTTAACATCAAGAGCTCCTTTGACTGCTTTCAGAGACAATAATAAACATTTTTCTCGGGTGGGTGTAATCTCCGTGAGACCAATTAATTCCAATATATCTTCTTTGGTCAGTGTTTGAATCTCTTCTACTCGTCTTCCTTTAATATATTCTGACAGCAAACTCATTGCAGAGGTGCTAATGGCGCATCCTTGCCCAAGCCATCGCACATCAGTGACCACTAGACTATCTGAATCTAATCGAAGTGACACAGCAAATTCGTCGCCACACCCAACATTTGTCTTTTTGATAGTGAGAATCGAAGATTGATCAGTAAACTCACCTTTATTTTTAGGATGTTGGAATTCTTCGAGAATAATTTCTTGATAGAGATCGTCCATATTTATTTTCCAAAAATCTTTTTCACTTTTTGTAAAGCTTTTACTAACACATCGATATCTTCTTTCGAGTTATACACTTGGAAACTTATCCGCGTAGTCCCCGCCCAGTTAAACTTGGTGTGAAGTGGCATTGTGCAATGATGGCCTGAACGCACTGCAATACCTTCACTATCCAGTACTTGCGCCACATCGTGGGGATGAACACCGTCATAGATGAACGCCACCGAACCTATACGATCAAGTTGGATGTAAGACGGTGGAACTATCGTAGGACCAATAATTTTGATTTGCGGTAATTCTTCTAATCGTTCAAGCGCGTACGAGACCAGCATGCGATCGTGCGCTTCCACATTATTCATTCCTATTTTTTCTAAGTAGCGACAAGCTTCTGCCAAGCCCACAAGCGAAGCAACATCTGGGGTGCCAGCTGTGAAACGTTGTGTAGATTCCTCATGAAAAGTTGAGTACCCAGGATAGACACTTTCAATCATTCCTCCACCAAATAACCATGGTTTCACTTCACGCCTTTGTAACAATTCTTTTTTAATCAACACACCACCTATACCCATCGGGCCCAACATTTTATGTCCGGAAAAAATGAAGCAGTCGACATTGAGGGCGTGAAAGTTAATTTTCAAGTGTGGTACAGCCTGTGCGCCATCTACTAAAACCTTTGCCTCTGGGGAATACTTTTTCACAATTTCCACAATTTGGTTTACTGGATTTAGAGTGCCTAAAGTATTGGAAACATGTGCTAACGCAACAAGCTTGAGCTTATTTTTCAAGGTCCTTGCAGTTGTTTCCAATTTCGCCAAGTCCAGTCGGCCTTGATCATCCACTGCCATCAGTTCCAACTTAGCCCTTACCTTTTTACAGACCTCTTGCCACGGCACTAAGTTACTGTGATGTTCCATCTCCGTGGACAAGACTACATCATCTGCTTGCAAGTGGTCTAACGCCCAACCATAGACAATTCCGTTAATCGCTTCAGTAGTATTGCGCACAATCACTAATTCTTCGTCGTCTGCTCCAAAAAATTTGGCAATAGTTTTTCGACTGTCTTCCCAAAGTTGGGTGCTTTCATCAGAGAGCACATGCACACCTCGATGGACATTAGCATTGTGGTGTTTGTAGTAATTGGAAATCGCATCAATCACTTGGATCGGTTTTTGAGAAGTGGCTGCGTTATCCAAATAAACCAATGGTTTATTCCCATGAACGTTTCTGTGTAAAATAGGAAAGTCCTGCTTGATGAGCTGTGAATCTAACATATTCCCTATTTTACCAGATATCGCTTTTTTTTATGAAAGAACAAAAAAAACTAGGGCTGTCCCTCAGTGGTGGTGGAGCGCGAGCCATGTGCTATTTGGGTACGATGATGGCCTGGCGAGAAGCTGGTATTCGTATCGATTATGTCTTAGCACATAGCGGAGCAGCGTTGTTGCTGAGTTTGGTAGAATCAAGTCTGGATATCAGTAAAATACTGAGAAATTTTTCTAATTTTAGTTTTCAAAAATTTATGGTGTTAAACCCTCTGAAAAATAAAGGGTTTGTATCTCCTATTCGCATGGCTGAGTGGATAAATATTAGAAATGAAGATGCCAGTTTTAATGATTTACCATGGAAAAGCGCGTTTGT
>CAZULU010000051.1:0-4071 GCA_964621585.1 uncultured Pseudomonadales bacterium | reverse complement strand
GTCAAAGATTTTCCTTGTACCGTAGGGCTCTATGATTTCGCTAGAGCTGACGAAGCTTTTTATGCTGGATATAAAATGGGGAAAAAGACGTTAGAGCAAATCCAACAATTGGTGTACTAAAAATAGAACAATCGTTCTATATCTCCAAAAAGCCTTCTACTATCATTTCTTCTGCTTTTTCTTGATTGATGCCTCGACTTTGTAGATAAAAAAGATGTTCTTGGGGAATACGGCTAATTGTTGCGGCGTGAGAACACTTTACATCATCCGCCAAGATCTCTAACTCTGGCACGGCTTCAGCTTTGGCTTGATCAGAAAGCAATAAAATTCTTTCTTCTAAAAAGGAGTTGGTATCACCACAGCCTTCTTCAATAATAATCCGTCCTAAAAAGCGAATTTTACTTTGATCCTTGCCAACACCTTTCAGTGTAGTATTGGCAGTGGTGTGTGGAGCTTTATGAACGATGAGTACTTCGATATTGATATCGTCATTACTTTTTCCTAAAAACGCACCTTTGATTTCAGCATGAGCGCCAGATTTCACAATCTCCACCGTATAGTGACCAGATTCGGTGATTTCTATTTCTTGATGATTAGTCACAGTAATCTTTTTCATAGTATGAATTTACCCAATTGATCCTTCCATTTCATGATCAATCAATCGATTCATTTCGACAGCATATTCGAGCGGTAGTTTCTTAACTAAATCATCGATAAATCCGTTGACAATCATTTTCTTGGCATCTTCTTCTTTCATACCCCGACTCATCAGATAAAACAATTGCTCCTCGCCAATCTTTGAGACTGAAGCTTCGTGTTGAATTTCTACATTCGAGTTAAAAATCCGATCAGTGGGATACGTGTCAGAACGAGACAGTGAGTCAAGTAAAAGCGCATCACAAATTACGGTATTTTTGGCGTTATGGGCGTGTGGTCCCACGTTGACCATGCCACGATAGCTGGTACGACCACCATCTTTACTTATGGATTTAGAGAGAATAGTCGAACTGGTGTAGGGTGCCAAATGAATTGCTTTGGAACCGGTATCTTGATGCTGACCAGCACCTGCTAGTGCCATCGATAAAGTTTCTCCTTTGGCACCTTTACCGGCAAGAATGAACCCTGGATACTTCATCGTCAGTTTTGAACCCATATTAAAGTCCGTCCAAATCATGGTGCCCTCTTCTTCGACATACGCGCGTTTGGTAACGAGGTTGTACACATTTTTGTACCAATTTTGGACTGTGGTGTATTGACAGCGAGCACCTTTTTTAACAAAGATTTCCACTACAGCTGAATGGAGAGAACCCGAAGAAAAGTTGGGCGCAGTACAACCTTCGATATAATGCACGGAAGCCCCCTCATCAACAATGATGAGTGTCCGTTCAAACTGACCCGCATTCATGGCGTTAATACGGAAGTATGTCTGGAGTGGCATTTTGACGTGCACCCCTTTAGGCACATACACAAATGAACCACCTGACCAAACGGCTGAATTAAGCGCAGAAAATTTATTGTCACCTGACGGAATAACTTTGCCAAAGTATTCTTTAACGAGTCCTGGATACTGCTTCAAACCGTCATCCATTGATAAAAACACTACGCCATCTTTTGCCCACACATCTTGCAGGGAACCATAGACCACTTCGGAATCATATTGGGCTTTTACCCCAGCCAGCACCGTACGTTCTGCTTCGGGAATACCTAACTTTTCAAAGGTTTCTTTGACTTCAGCTGGCACATCATCCCAGGATTTTTTTTGCTCATCTGTTGCTCGGAGATAATAATGAATCTTATCGTAATGAATACTGCTCAGGTCACCACCCCACAGTGGAGTGGGTTTGTGTTCAAACTGCTCCAACGCTTGCAAGCGATACTTGAGCATCCACTCTGGCTCCTCTTTGATGTGAGAAATCTCTTTGACAACTTGTTTACTCAAACCAGGTTTGGAAATATACGAATATCCACTGGTTGGATACGAAAATCCTGCCTCGTACTGATCCGTGGTGGTATCAAAATCGCTGGTGTGTTTTTGGGCAAATCGTGCCATAAATTATTTTTTTGTTATCAATAGATAAGAAGCAAATATGGCTATTGTGCATTATTCTTGCTATTGCTTTGATTGGAGTCTCCCCAAAAGAGTTAGAAAAACTTTTAAACTTTTCAGTGGTGTTTCAAACGGGTTTCTCACTCCTGTGCGTTCACTCATCTGATTGGTGTCCCATAAGTCCCGTAAATGCGATCGTAATGCGTCTTCAGTCATTTCAGAACGATAAATATTTGCAATGTTGATTAATTCTTGCATACCTTCATCTATCACACCTTTGTTAGGTGCTTGTTTTCTTGTTTCACACTCAAAAATGTATCTATTTAGTGATCTCAAAAATAATACATCGATATTAACAGTATACTTCCCTTTCTTGCCACTAACCTCAAGCTCCTGCTTAAACTGTTCTTCAACTATTTCCCATAGCCCTCTATTGTATTCAGTCATAGTTTATTGTTCTAGAAATGATTGATATCCGCCTTTTTCTAGTTCTTCCGCAAACTCCCGGCCGCCACTTTTCACAATTTTTCCTTTGACCATTACGTGCACGAAATCTGGTTGGATATATTCTAAAATTCGCTGGTAATGGGTAATAATGATGATACCTGTATTGTGCTTTTCTACAATTTTCTGCACACCCATAGAAACAGCTTTGATCGCATCAACATCCAATCCGGAATCTGTTTCATCCAAAATCGCGTACTTTGGTTCCAGCACAGCCATTTGCAGAATTTCTACGCGCTTTTTTTCACCACCAGAAAAACCTTCATTGAGACCACGCTTGAGGAGCTCGGGATTAACTTGTAACTCAGTTGCGAGTTGTTCCAAGTGCTTTCTGAACGCTAAGACAGTAGGAAACTTCTTTTCTGGTTGTTCTGCAAATCGTGCTTCGTAGGCCATCCGCAGAAAATTATTGACTTTAACACCAGACACTTCAACTGGATACTGAAAGGCCAAAAACAAACCTTCATTGGCTCGTTCATCAGGAGCTTTTTCCAAGATATCCTGGCCATCCAGCTGAACACGGCCATCAGTAATCTCATAAAATGGATGGCCAGCAAGTGAGTACGCTAATGTCGATTTGCCTGATCCATTGGGACCCATAACGGCATGAATTTCACCGGGTTTAACTTGAAGGTCAACCCCTTTAAGGATTTCTTTTTGATCAATAGAAACGTGCAGATTGGAAATTGAAAGAGAGTTTGCCATAGGAGTAACTATTATTGAATAAAACGACTTTGAATAGCGTTAATTTTAACAGATGCTTCGAAGACAAGTGCCTGTAATTTATTAGGATCTTCTTCACCGGTTGCCTTATCCGCGATTGCTTGAATGCTTTGTTGCTCTACCTGTTCTCCGAGTAACATCATTCCCGTACCTATTTGAAAAAGAACAGACTGCAAATCATGTCGAATGTCTCGAAGGTTGTACCTGGCACTTTGCAATTGGGTGTCGATGCTTTGCAAGGTTTCTGTAATTTCTTGAATAAGATCTGGAACCATTTCTCTAGTAAAAGCCATACCTTCTCCAGTGTTCGAAAGGAGTATTGTACTTGAGAAATACTTGTATGGCAAATAGTCCTAAAAATCAATGTTTTTTCACCAACGAAAACGCGAATCTCAGTTGGCTCTTGATGTCTTCTGTTGTATCGAGTGCTTCAATTTCCTCTTGATTAAACCATCCAATCCCATCAGTCTCTTCAACATTCTGTGTAAAATGCACATCTTTGATTGGTGTCATTAAATACATAAAGCAATAATGCTGTTCGCAACCACTTTTCCATTTAGCCGTAATATTGCGTTGCTCGGGATGCTTGCTTGACAATCGAGCACGATAATTCTCTTCACTAATCCAGTGTAAATTGGTTAAAAAGGGATTCGGCAAGTACTCACTATCGGTTGAAGGCACTGTCGTTATTACATCAAATGCTTTTGTTTGCACACCGGTTTCTTCCCAAAATTCTCGTTCTGCAGCAATATGCGGGAGTTCATCATCATCGACATGTCCACCGGGAGCAAGCCATA
>CAZULU010000050.1:0-6580 GCA_964621585.1 uncultured Pseudomonadales bacterium | reverse complement strand
GAAAGAGATACCGATGGGGCAGCAAGAAAAGCTGCCGTTACACAACAAGAAGGAGGAACTTCTATGGTAGAACAACAATATTCGCCTGAAGCTCTAGCTTTGCTGGAAACAGAAATCAAAGAACATGCCTCAGCCCATCGTGTAATTGCAGATAATACTGCGTCAAAATGTGTGGATGGAGGTTATAAGGTCGGGGAAGCGGAAGGTAAATTAGCTCGTCCTGGAGGAGATTTAGGAACTTCGATGTTATTGTTAAGTTTGGGTTACTCTCCTCGAGAGGCTTTTGATAAAGTGCGAGCATTTTGTAAAGCAAATGGCCGAAAGTATGGTTGGCACACAGACACTCATGAGGGTCATCATGGTGTAGTTGTGGGGTGTGGCCACTGTAATGAAGCAATTAAGGCAGGTGAAAAATATGGAGTGGAGGGTTCTCAAGTTCAAGAGCTCTTGAACATCGTGCGAGAAGCCCAAGAAACTTCTCCAGAAGATATGGAGCTAGTAACGTTGGATCGAGAGCATAAAGAAAAAGCGATCTTAGTGATCACTGGTACCCAAACCACCGTTCGTCCATGGGATGGCGGAGAGTCTCAGTATTTTATTTATGACAAAACTCGAGATATGGAGATGATGGAACAACTGGCTGAGTTTTTAGGTATTAATGCGGATGACTTAAAAGCAGCTGTTGATAATCAAACTAATGCCACCTTAGGATCATTAGGTTCAAGTAAAGGCAAGCCTCTGTTTGCTATCAATGTCGATGATCAGAATAGTATTACTGTAGATCATGTTGGATTTGCTCCAACCAGTGCTTAATGACTGTAAAAGAAAGATCGTTACCCCGCCGTATGGCGGGGTTTTTGTATAAACCAGGGTCATTACTTGAGGAAAATATTATTAAGCGTTTCAAATGCCCAAAATCGGCAATATTTGAGTTGACTACTATCATTGGGTGGTATAAAACTGGGTAGAAAGTAGGAAATAGTATGGCAAAACAAAAAACAGTGTATGTGTGTCAACAATGTGGTAATACTTCTCCCAAATGGATGGGACAGTGTCCTGAGTGCGGAACCTGGAATAGTCTGGTGGAAACAGTTATAGAATCTAAATCAACAAAGAGTCGTGGTACCCAGGTCAGTGTCGGAGTAGCAGAGCAGAGTATTGTCGCGTTCAAAGATGTCCAACGACATACTAATGATCAATTTCGTCTTTCAACGGGAATTGGGGAGTTTGATAGAGTGTTGGGATCATCAATGATAGACGGAATAGCTTCCAATGGACTTGTAAAAGGTTCGGTAATTTTATTGGGCGGGGAGCCGGGAATAGGTAAGTCTACATTACTTACTCAATTAGTTGTAAATTGGTTGATTAAAGAGCAAAACGATAAGAGCGATAAAGGGCTGGCAATTGAGGACAATAAGCAGCAACCCCTCAACACTGTTATGTATGTAAGTGGAGAAGAAAGTCCTTCCCAGATAGCAGTGCGGATTGAGCGTTTACTCAAAATGTCTTCGACCACTCATTCTGACTCAAAAGCCACATTCGAACCAGATCAGACGCTGAACACCTGGAAGGACCGGTTACTCTTCATGACTTCTACAAATGTAGACGAAATTTGTTCAATAATTGAAGGCCGTCAACCAACTTTAGTCATTGTGGATAGTATTCAGACATTATCAACCAATGACCTTATGGGACTGGCTGGATCAGTCGGTCAGCTGCGTGAATCAACCTATCGTCTCACTCAAACTGTGAAGCGACTGAGCATTCCTACATTTTTAGTGGGGCATGTCACCAAAGAAGGGGAGATTGCTGGACCCAAGATTTTAGAACATGTGGTAGATAGTGTTTTGGAGTTGAGTGGAGAGCGAACCGGGGAGTTTCGTACTTTGCGAGCGATAAAAAACCGATTTGGAGCCACAGACGAGGTCGGTATTTTTGCCATGAATGAAACTGGGTTGCGTGAAGTAACAAATCCTAGTGAGTTATTCTTACAATACTCGCAGAACAATGTTCCAGGTAGTGCTGTGACCTGCGTACTGGAAGGGACGCGGCCGCTCTTGATAGAGGTGCAATCCTTAGTTATCAAATCTCAGTTAGCCATGCCGCGCCGAGTCGGACAGGGGATTATGTTGCCACGGATCCAAGTGCTGTCAGCGGTATTACAAAAACATGCGCGAGTGCCACTGGGCGAGAGTGATATTTTTGTCAATATTGCAGGCGGTATCCAAGTACGAGAGCCAGCGATTGACCTCGGAGTGGCGATGGCGATGGTATCATCACAAAAAAATAAACCGCTTCCCAAGAAGAGCATTTTTATTGGAGAGGTGGGGTTACTTGGGGAAATTCGTAAAGTTCAATACTTAGAACGCCGGATCAAAGAAGCCAAACGACTAGGATTTACGCAAGTCTACTCAAGAGAAACCCATACTCATATTTCCGCCCTCATTAAAGAAATGATGTAAACGCTTGGGATTAGAGACTAGATATTAGGGACTAGAGAATAGGACCAATAACGAATCTCTACTACTTGATATTCAACATCTCCCTTCGCAGCAGCGGAGTTTTTTTGTGCCACGAAGGAAGATATTAAGAGTTAGTCGTCTCTTGTATCAAAATATGTATCAACGTATCGTAATGCAGCTTAATTGGTCTTAATGAATCGAAATATAAAACAGTGTGTCAGGCGGAGTTTTTAGCACATTCAAGGTTGAGGTAGCTGGAGAGGTTGTAATGGGGAAGAAAGGCATTTAAAAAAGGCGCGCCATTACTCTCAGTGTTGTTTTACGTGGATACTTTTCCACAGTAACAGATTTTTCTCCACAAACTGCTTAAAGTTGTTTTATGTGTGGAAAAGTATGGTTTTACCAGACTTAAGTTAATGAGAAATAAGTTATAAGACAAAATATGTTTTTGTTATAGGATTGACACATTGAAAGATTTTGTTATACTCGACTAAACCAAAAGCGCCGCACCCGATGCTTTTGCAACGAAGTAGAAGTTCCAAATGACAAAGTTCCAAGTTCTTGAGGGAAATTGAAATTTTACGATTTGAAGTTTCATTTCTTCGACGGAAGCATTGGGGAGGAGGCGCGGGTACATACACTAGTGATGAGAGATTTGATACTGGAGATTTGTTAGAGATAGGAGAGTAGTGGTAGGGGAATGAGAGGGCCAAATACGCAAAAAGCATTATTACCGTTGGTATAGGGGAACCACGAATAACAATGCCTTCGCTGTTGAACAAAACGCGTTTCTAATATCCCAGAAATTCATCTTGTTCAATACAAAACATTACGTGTTTCTTACGACATTGTCAAGTAGAACGCGTATTGTACTCGAGGGAATCAGGATTTTATGGAGGCTCGGACGTTGGGCAGGCTCCGAGTTTCCATCAAGTCTTGCTTTCGCAAAATGTTTTTTCTTGATATAATGCAAGACAAGTGTTTGACAGAAGAGAAGAGACTCGTATAATGACAGTATTGCTATAAACTTCTTACAGCTATTTTCAGCGTAACCAACTCAATTTCCAAAACCTAGTATTACCATAGTAAGTGTGTGTATGAGTAGCAAGAAGCCATGAGAGATCAAGTAGTTACTTCTGTGTCATCTCTTTTTCACTTTTCAACATACAATCTACATACTTGTCTTATGACAGAAAGGAGTGCATGAAATACCGAGTCACAAGAATAGTAATCGACTCGATTTCAATGTAATTGCACCTATGCCAGTTAAAAAAAATACTCAAGCGAGTTCTGATAATCTCGACATTTTGTTCGAGGAAACTCCCACGCCACAGCTTTCAGTCAACCCTCCAATTGAGACTACTGCACCAGTGGTAAAAAAATCTGTTCCAACTACCAAATCTGAAGCAGTTGCGTTGCCTTCTGTGACTCCGATTACACGCTCTGTTCGACCATCACGCATGAATTCTCGAGATAATCATCGAGATGGACGCGGAAAGTTTTCCGGAGTAGTCGATGATCGTCGTATCCCGGATGCCGATGCACCTACTGAAACAGTTCGTGGTATTTTAGACACCTCACCAGATGGCCATGGTTTGTTGCGTGCAAACTTTTCGCCTTCAGATGGAGATGCGTATATTAGTTCTTCACAAATTCGTAAGTTCCGCTTACGTCCTGGAGACTTAGTAGAGGGACCAGCTCGTTCACCAAAAGAGAATGAACGCTATTGGGGATTACTCAAAGTTGAAAAAGTCAACGGCGAAGACCCTATGAAGATAGATCGAAGTGTCAAATTTTCCAATTTAACACCTGTTTATCCAAATGAAAAAATTAATTTAGAAACCGGAACCGAACCGCTAGGAACCAGAATCATTGACTTGGTTGCTCCTATTGGAAAAGGGCAACGTGGGTTAATTGTTTCTCCACCCAAGGCTGGAAAAACCACCATCCTGAAAGATATTGCAACGGGTATTGCCAAGAACCACCCCGAAGCACATTTGATGGCTGTCTTGATCGGGGAACGTCCAGAAGAAGTGACAGATATTCGTCGTCACATCGACGCAATCACCAATGGTCAAGGTGAAACCGCTGCCAGTAACTTTGATGAGCGAGCTGATGATCAATGCCGAGTAGCAGAAATTGCCCTTGAGCGTGCCAAGCGTTTAGTCGAAGCTGGAAAAGATGTAGTGATTTTACTGGACTCGATTACTCGTTTAGCTCGAGCATATAACTTAGCAATCCCAACTTCTGGACGTACTTTGTCTGGAGGATTTGATCCAGCCGCGTTGTATCCCCCCAAGAAATTTTTCGGGGCGGCGCGCAACTTTGAAGTAGGGGGCAGTTTGACCATTATTGGTACGGCCTTAATTGATACTGGTTCTCGTATGGATGACTTAGTCTACGAAGAGTTTAAAGGAACTGGTAACCAAGAGCTTCATCTGGATCGTCGATTGGCTGAACGTCGGATTCACCCAGCCATCAATATTCAACGCTCAGGTACTCGTCGAGATGACCTCTTGTTCGACTCTACCACTTATCAAGCGATCGTCACCATGCACCGTATGTTCGACATGCTCAATGATGATGAACGCACTGAAGTTTTGGTTGAACGTCTTAAGAAGTCTAAGAGCAACAAAGAATTCTTGGCTTCATTAAAAGAAGGATAAACATAGAAGTAGGTTGCAACTTCTTAATCAAAAATAACACAAAGCCCCGGCGGTCCGCCGGGGCTTTGTGCTTTCTTTTACCTTTTTATTCATAATATTTTTAATAATTTTCATTTTTCTTGAGGTGGTTAATGGAGAAGAGATGAATAACTTTGCGAAGTCTGATATACTAAATCTTTCTATTCATGCAAAAACCTCAATTTTCACTGAAACAACCACAAGTCGCCAAAGACTTTCGCGAGTTCCTCAAATACGCTGGTGGATATACCAAACGTCGAGGCTATCACTGGTTCTCACGGTTTGAATCTTTTAAAGATGTGATTGTGGACTTGTTGTATAAACGTCGAGGGAAATACTCACGTCCATTTTTGCATACGGGGATGTTGGGATTATTGATGTTTGGTGTCACCTTTGGTCCGATGATTGTGGAGGAGAGTGTGGCCGCGGAAACAGAATCCCAAACCCTCCCATCTGGTGTACTAACAACTGTTACAGATTATGGAGCAAGTATTACCACTCAGCAGGGAAAAGAAGTGGCTCAGTTTCGTGGGGGAGAAATTATTGAGCATACGGTGGAAGACGGAGAAACAATTTCTAGTATAGCTAGTCGATATAACCTTACTCTCGATACCCTTCTTTGGGAAAACAATCTGACCGAACGATCAACCATTCGACCTGGCCAAACTTTACGAATTCTGCCAGTTGATGGAGTGCGTCACAAAGTAAAAAAGGGTGAAACCATTTATACAATAGCCAAGCGATACGGACTGGATCAGACGCAAGCTCAGGGTATTGTTAACTATCCTTTTAACGAGTTCCAAGATGACGAAAACTTTACCTTAACGGTCGGCCAGTTTTTGATGGTACCAGATGGTGTGAAACCTACTGAAACGGTCCAAACCGTAGCTCGACCTCGACAGGCAGTCCAAATTACCCCAGATGCGGGTGCCGTATCTCCAACAGGAAGCTTTGTGTGGCCGGCAGCGGGAAGAATTACGCAGGCATATCGTTTTTACCACAAGGCTATTGATATCGCGAATAGTGGGGGAGGCCCAATCTTGGCTGCTGATAGTGGTACTGTGATTGTGGCTGGCTGGCCTGACAACTCCGGATATGGGAATCGAGTGGTGATAGATCATGGAAATGGCTATGTTACCCTATACGCCCATATGTCTGTCATACAAGTGCAAGCTGGACAGACTGTTTCTCGAGGAAGTGTGTTGGGACAGATGGGCAGTACCGGGCGTAGTACGGGAGTGCACTTGCACTTCGAAATCCGACGCGGTGGAGTGTTTGAAGACCCACAAAGTTATCTTCGTTAAGACTGGGAATCAGAGATCAGATATCGGGGATTGGTCAACTACCAATCTCTAGTATCTAGTCCCTGATCTCTAGGTTATAATACTCTCTTATGATTGATTTAGTAAAATTACGTATTTCTGCAGGAGACGG
>CAZULU010000049.1:1626-7026 GCA_964621585.1 uncultured Pseudomonadales bacterium | reverse complement strand
GCAGCCAGTTGCATGCCGTAGCATAAGCCCAAATATGGCACTTTGTGTTCTCGAGCATACTGGACAGCAGTGATCTTCCCCTCCACTCCCCGATCTCCCCACCCAATGGGCACAATGATCGAGTCTACAGATTTTAAGGTTTTCCAGGCTTGTTCATTATTACGCTCAATTTGTTCGGCGTTGATGAATTTTAGTTGTAACTCAACATTGTTATGCCAACTGGCGTGTTTTAAGGCTTCAACCAACGAGTGGTACGAATCTACTAATTCATAGTCTCCAGTGGCAATATATTTGGCAATGATACCCACTGATAATTTTTTTGACTTTGGAGAGTTAATTTTCTTCAACAGTTCTCGCCAAGGACGGAAGTCACCATTGAGTTCATGACTTTTCAAGTTCAATTTTTCTAAAACTCGAGTATCAAAATTTTGCTCTTGAAATACCACTGGTAATTCATAGGTATGTGGCAAGTCAGGATTGGAAATCACATCTTCTTTTTCTAAATTACAGTAGAAGGCAACTTTTTCTTTGCGTTTGTCATCGATCACATCTTCAGCACGTCCGACGATAAAGTCAGGTTGAATGCCCATAGAATTGAGCAGCTTCACAGAAAGTTGGGTGGGTTTTGATTTGAGCTCATTGATGTGTGCCGGTTTCGGGAAATACGTGACATGGACATGGATGACATCGTGAGGTTGGCGCATTTTGAGCATGCGATAGGCTTCGTAGTACACGGCATTCTGGTACTCGCCTGCTGTACCGCCCAACTCCACTAAAATAATATCAAAGCCTTCTGCGGCGATTTTAATGCGTCGGATAATTTCATCAGGAATGTATGGTATAGCATCGACAGTGGCACCATTAAATTTCAAATCCCGAGTATCATCGATCACTTTCTGATAAATCTGCCCCATGGTTGTAAAGTTTTTCGTGCCGACGTTTTCATCTAGGAAGCGCTCATAGGAACCCAGGTCCAAATCAGCTTCGAGTCCATCTTCACACAAGAATGCATCACCGTGTTCTACTGGGTTGATGTTGCCAGAATCAATATTGAGGTAGTTTTCGCACTTGATGTTCGTTACACGGTAGCCTTGTGCTTTGAGAAGTACGCCAAGAGACGCTGCCGTAATACCTTTGCCTAAGCCTGATAAAACACCGCCGGAAATGAAGACAAATTTGGGAGATGTGGGTTTGTTTGAAGGGTGTAATCCATGATTGCTCATGGACGTACATTATATGGGGAAGAGTGCGATGTTGGAAGTAGTAAATACACTATATATTGTGTTAAGTGGAGTAAGGTTGAGCAGCAAAAGATCCTATAGTATTGACTTTTCCTTAATTATTTGCTATAATGAAGACTTCGCTAAGATAAAGAATTGGTAAATTGTGTCATGGATGAAAAACAGAGTTGGACGTTCTGGAGAACGAGGTTGATGGGAGTCAAAGGGAAAGTGTTAACCTTTGACTCGACTGTGTACCCCGGTGTTACCGTCCTGAAAGTCGAGTTGTGGGGCGAAGACCCCGACGATCCCGATTGGCAGGTTGGAAAGGTGCTGGAGAACAATAACGACAACGGGTTGAAGAGAAACACTGTTGTTCGTTTTAAAATCGATGCAGAAAACGAAGAGGTAATACTAGAAGAATACAACGTCTAGCAATTGCCCGTCACTATCTCATCGATGAAGATGCCTCGCGAGATGCGGGGCGTTTTTGTTCTACTTCAGCAATTCTTCTACTTTTTTGCCAATTTCTGCTGTCCAGTTAACCGTATACGGTAAGATGATTTTTTTGGGATCGGAGCCATTCGGGATGAGTAAGATCACTTGGTGATCACCGGGACTAGCTTTGAGTAATCCTCCCAGAGTTTGAAGTGTTTCTTTGGCTGTTTTGCGAGGAATAAAAATTTCATGCTTCATGTCATCCGGGACGGCATCCAGGATGCTTTCCTCAGGCACACTAATGCTTTCAGCCATAATTTGCGTCTCTTCTTCACGGACGTCGACTTTGCCTTTCATTAAAATGACTGATTCATTTTTTAAATACGGTTCATAGTCTTTATACAATTTCGGGAAAACCACAAACCGAATTTTGCCTGTTTGGTCATTGAGAGTTCCAAAACACATCTTTTCTTGTTTTTTCTTGGTGACTACTTCTCTAACATCAGACAAATATCCCCCAAACAAAAAGACCTGATCTTTATGCACTAGTGGGTCGACCTCACCGATAGTTTTATTGGCGCGTTGCGCCACATTTTTGAGAGCTTTACCCATGGGGTGATCAGTTAAATACAATCCTAAAAGTTCTTTTTCAAATGAAAGTAGCTCCTGCTTGGGATACTCTTCAATACTACGGAATGTATCAGTAACTTGGGTGGCCTGATGATTATCAAGTCCCCCGAATAGTGTATCTTGACCTTCTACATCGGATTGAAATTGAGTAGCTTTGGCGCGAATTTCCTCTAGTTGTTCCAACATACTTGCACGGGTAGCAAATCGATCAAACGCGCCGACCTTAATCAAACTTTCCAAGACTTTTTTGTTAACTTTACGTCCTTCAGTCCTCATTAAAAATTCAGTAAAGGAAGTAAATTCACTATCTTGACGACGTTCTACAATATGTTCGATTGCTGCTGTGCCGACATTTTTAATAGCAGTTAAGCCGAATCGTATAGCCAACCCACTATGAGAACCTTCAAACGGTTCGATACTAAACATTGCATCCGAAGAATTAATATCAGGAGGCAAGACGACTATCCCCATATCTCGGCAATCTTGGATTCCTTGTTCAACTTTTTGTTCACGGTTGGCGCCCCCAGAATTGGATTCAATCGACAACATCGCGCACATATATTCCACAGGATAATTCGCTTTCATCCAGGCTGTCTGATACGCAATCATGGCATAGCAGGCACTGTGCGCTTTCCCAAATCCGTAGCCAGCAAATTTTTCAATAAAGCCCCATACCTTTTCTATGGTTTTTAAATCATAGCCGAGTGCTCTTGCTCCATCCGTAAATTTCTTTTTCTCTGCCATCATGATTTCTAGCTTTTTCTTTCCAATCGCACGACGCAATTCATCAGCTTGTCCCATCGAGTAACCAGCCATGACGTTGGCAGCTTGCAAACATTGCTCTTGGTAGAGCAAGATCCCGTAAGTATCTTGCAGCACGGGTTTCATATCTTCATGGGGATAGACAATCTTATCTGGAGCCATTTTGTTAGCTATAAAGTCATCGATCAGGTCCATTGGACCCGGACGATAGAGCGCCACCATAGCGGTAAGATCAGAGAATACAGATGGGCGAAGACTGCGCGCCAGCTTACGCATCCCACCCGACTCCATTTGAAATACCCCAGTAGTGTTGCCGGCTGAAATCATGTCGTAGACTTTTTTGTCATCAAGAGGCAAACCTTCTAAATCAATTGTTTCATTTTTTGTTTGCTTAATTATGCGAATGGCTTCTTCTAAAATCGATAAGTTGCGAAGTCCTAAAAAGTCCATTTTCAGTAGACCTAATGCGTCAGGAGAGACGTTCAAGTCCAAAATTTTCATGTCGTACTGAGTAGTAATTTTGCCTGATTTGCTATCTTTTTGGATGGGGGCATATTCAGTTAATGGTAAATCGGAAATGATGACGCCAGCTGCGTGCACACTGGTGTGGCGAGCATTACTCTCTACTTTCATCGCCAAATCGATTAATTGTTTGTAGCGGGGTTGTTGATAGTAGGTTTTAAGTTCCGGGACTTGTTCCAGCGCTTCATTAATATGAACCGTGTGTCCTTGGACAGGATCGGGAATCAGTTTGGCGATGTGATCTGTCTCAGCAAAGGTAAACCCTAAGACACGGCCGATATCTCGTACCGCTGCTTTACTTTCCATTCTTCCAAAAGTGATGATTTGAGCCACTTTATCTGCGCCATATTTTTGGGTGACATATTGGATCACTTCTTCACGGCGGACGTCAGCAAAGTCGATATCAATATCTGGAGTTGAAGCACGCTCAGGGTTCATAAACCGTTCAAAAGGTAAGTCATGAATGATGGGATCAACAGACGTAATGTTTAAGGAAAATGACAGAAGTGATCCGGCTGCACTTCCACGGCCAGGTCCCACAAAAATACCTGTATCTTTTGCCCAGTTTACAAAGTCTTGGACGATCAAAAAGTATGTCAGATAGCCTTTTGCGCCAATTACGTCAATTTCATAATTGAGACGTTTCGCTATTTTCAACAATTGATCTGGTTCATCTACCATCTCTGCCCAAGGTTGACCAGGAGCTTTATCCATCAGATCTTTTACGCCGGGATACTTTTTATCCAATTTTTCAAAAGCGAGTTTGCGAATATATGTTTCAATCGTTTCACCTTCTGGTATTTCATAAATCGGAAAGATGACATTGCCTTGAGGAATCTCAACATTACACGATTCAGCAATTTTCACGGTGTTCTCTATCGCATCAGGATAGGCAGCAAACGCTTGCATCATTTCTTCAGTTGATTTGATGTAGTAATCTTCTCCAGTCATCTTCATGCGATTGGTGTCTGATACCAGTCGACGAGTCTGTACACACAACAGCGCGTCTTGCGCAGATGCGTCTTCTCCATTGACGTAATGGTTATCATTCGTCGCAACTAAAGGAATGCCTAATTCTCGAGAAATTTTTACCAACTCATGGGTGAGATCTTGAACTTCTGGTACGTCTGGATGATGCTGAATTTCGATGAAAAACCGGTCTTGAAATACTTCATAATACTTTTTTATTTTTTCAACTGCTTCGTTTCGTTTTCCGTCCAGAATGAGTTGATTAAAGATACTACCCATACAACCAGTTGTGGCGATAACACCTTCTGCATGTGCAAACAAAATTTCTTCGTCAATGCGTGGTCGATAGGAAAAACCCTCAATGTGCGCAATACTTGTCAGCTTCATTAGGTTTTTATATCCAGTCAAGTTTTGTGCCAGCAAAGTAATATGAAACTGGTCAGTTCCAGGCTTGACTTGTTTATCAAATCGCGAGTTTTTTGCGACATAAGCTTCCAAACCTAAGATAGGTTTGATACCTAGTGCTCGAGCTTTATTATAAAAATGAACAATGCCATACATGGCTCCATGGTCAGTCAAGGCTAATGCTGGCTGCCCTAACGCTTTGGCTTTTTTGAGCATGTCTGGCAATTTACTCAGCCCATCAAGAAGTGAGTATTCAGAGTGATTATGAAGGTGAACGAAAGACATACTATCGAGATCCGAGATTAGAGATTTGAGAATTGTTTTTCCTATCTTACTACATATCAGTTAAATATGTGAATTAAGGGGTTTTAGTCGAGCATTACTAAACTCTTACTACATTTAGTGGTGATTCTCATGTTAGGCACTCACTATAGTAGGTACAAAATAAATTAGG
>CAZULU010000049.1:0-1526 GCA_964621585.1 uncultured Pseudomonadales bacterium | reverse complement strand
ATACTGTATTTGCTTTCCACTCCAAATTCTTTGTGCCAGCGTTTGATTATCTGATCAGGTAATTCAGGTAACTCTGTCCGAAGTTTTTCGATCTGAGCGTTAGTAAATTCAATAGGAGGCAAATCGGGATCTGGAAAATAGCGATAGTCTTCTGCATCTTCTTTGGTTCGTTGTGAAAAAGTAATCGCTTTATCTTCATTCCAACCACGTGTTTCTTGGACTGGTGTTTCACCGCGGTCTAATAACTCTTGATGTCTGGTTATTTCAAAGTCAATGGCTTTGGCCAGATAGGTAAAAGAGTTGATATTTTTGACTTCAACTTTGTAGGAAGGTAAGTTGTCGGCAGTTAGCTGCTGGTTGTTAACTTTTTTCCATAGAGAGATGTTAGCTTCCAATCGCATGCTGCCTTGTTCCATATCACAGTCAGAAATATCAAGGAAACGCAATATCTGACGCAGTTTCTTTGCGTAGGCTTTGGCATGTGCTGCAGAGTGAATATCTGGTTCTGTCACAATTTCGATCAACGGCACACTGGAGCGATTGAAGTCAATTAACGAAACTTTTTCGCCATTGATGGTTTTGTGTTGGAGTTTGCCGGTATCTTCTTCTAAGTGGATGCGACGAATACGAACTGGACCTTCATCTGTTTCTAGTACTCCGTCATAACAAAATGGTAAGTCATACTGACTAATCTGATACCCTTTAGGTAAATCAGGATAAAAATAGTTTTTGCGATCAAATTTAGAAAAAAGGTTAATCTGACAGTTCAATGCGAGCCCAAGTTTTATGGTCCACTCGATAGCTGTTTTATTGGCGACCGGTAATCCTCCAGGCATACCTAAACAGACGGGACACGTGTGGATGTTAGGTTTTTCGGCGTGAAAGGGGTCGTTTTTGCAGCCACAAAACATTTTGGATTTGGTTTTGAGCTCTGCATGCACTTCCATACCGATGATGGGTAAGTAGTTGTTGGTGGTTGGGGGTTGGTTGTGCGTTTTCATTGGGTCAATATTTTTTATAGTCATCTAATACAGTTTTTTTTCTCTGTTCAAATTATAGATTGGCATGGGTCCGATCATATCTTTTTCTTGCCAGAGTTTTAAATCATTCAATGTTCCGTCCAGAACCTGATCTTGATTGGTGAGGACCTCTTCAAAAGTGAGCCATTGATACTCGGTGTGCTCACTGGAAAGAGTGATTTCTTCTTGGTCGGTTTCACAATAAAAGGTAAGGCCATATACTTCTTTGTCTGCCTCTTTTTCGCCGCGATAAATATGCCAAATTCTCAATAACTTGGTTATTTCAAGTTGTTGAATGCCGGTTTCTTCTCTTACTTCTCTGTTGACTGCATCCACCAAGTCTTCATGCTGATCAATTCTACCGTAGACAATTTCCCATCGACCTTCATTGATCCCGGCTGCTCCAGATCTTTTTACTAATAGCGTTTTTCCTGTTTGGCGATTTACAATTACTGCGCCCACCGCAATCATAAAGCGGCCAATATGGTTGTTAGTGATTGGTGGTTG
>CAZULU010000048.1:0-7067 GCA_964621585.1 uncultured Pseudomonadales bacterium | reverse complement strand
AAAGTCAACAAACCAGATAGGCCCAGCTATTTCAAACATTGTGTAATATGGTGCTCTGAGTAATTGGTTGAGCCGATCGGGTGTTGCAAGCCAAAAAAGACTCGGATCGAAGTCGCCATCAGGGAAAATTTCTAACGGCATCAAGTTGTTGTCATATAAAATTTGTGCGGTCAGAGGACCACACGCATTGGACGGATGTTCAAACTCATTTTGAGGTAAAAAGTTAATGTCTACTGTCACTGCAATTGCTTCACTTTCTGTTCTCGCTAGGTAAGCCTCAGTGGCAATCGGAGTTACACGTGGTTCTCGAGGAGTTACGGGACCTTCTTGGGCAGATACAGAACCTGCTTGCAATAAGGTACATAAAATCATAAGCAGTAACACCCGATAGTGAGGGTGTAACAGATTGATATTAGTGAGTGTTTCTTTAGTGTTCATATGCTTTGAGAGGGCGGAAGCTTCGCTTCCGCCCCTCTCTATCGAGATTCAAATCCGGGAGGTACGATCAAGGGCGCGTTCGCCCAATTTTCGTAGTACTCCATGACATTCAAACCTTGCGCTCTGAGGGTCGTGCGGAACACGCCCTCCTGCAGTTCAAATCCGCTGTCAACGATGAATACCCGTACCACTGTCGGAATCCGGTGCCTGAGCGTGGTGTCGGCTTCGGGGTTGCCCCCGATCCACCGCCACACCAGCACGTCTGGGCGAATCGATCCGACTCCGGGCACATCCACAGTCCATGCTGGACTGCTGACGCAACCACCGGTCCGGTACTCGCGGATCTCATCCCAGCCCATCGTATCCCACTCAAACCACGCACTTGAGTGGAGCCAGTAGCCGACGTTGGCAAGGTCGCCATTTGCAGTCGGTCCGCTCAAGAGTGCCGCCCAGCTGACGCCGGGGAAGCCGGGGATGGTATGTCCCGCTGCCTGCTCATGGGGCGGCATATCCCGGCTGACACTCGCCTGCGCGATCAGCCAAGAACCACGCGGATTGCCTTCCGGGTCCTCGTCAGGGACACGCGGGTTCATCACCGCCGGTCCCTTATAGACCACCGTCGTCCCTTCCATCAGCGTCACGGTCCGGCTTCCGATGTCCACCACGATGCTTTTGGGAGCGCCGTCGTTCTGCGAAATATACCCCAGCGGCTGGAAGTTCGATGGGTCAATCATCTCCAAGTCCGCATAGCGGACAAAGATCCGATTGCCTTCATAGACCTTCCAAGTCGAGTCGGTCACAATCTCGCCGAACTGGTCGTTGACTCGCTGGATGCGCAGGATCGCGCCTTGCATGACGTAGTACCGTCCAACAGTGCGAACACTGCCAGCGGCACGGCGAAAGTTCGGGTACTGCTCAGCCGTTTCCGACGGGGCGCGGAAGAGTTCAATTCGCTCCACCGCGACATACCCGTATTCATACGGCATAGCTTCCTGTGCGTGCGTCAGCGACGCCAGCACAGCTAAAACGCCGAGAACTGCGATCATCGTTAACTTGTTAAACATTGCTTCTTCTCCACCTTGCTGCTCTTATTCGGATCCTATTATTATATCATATAGGACGTAAAATGTCCATATTTTGACCAACACTTGACTAAGTGATTTGGGAATATTTAGGGAGGTTATAAGTATCGACGTATATAGTAATTTTATATCCGCTAATGGAAAATCTTAAAAACGTGGGGGAATTATCATTGTAATCAACATTTTTGCTCAGCACTAGCTTGTCTTTTGGCCTCTCCTCCGCTGTAATATTTTTTTAATGTCCTACCGCGAGAGAAAAGTCCCCTTAGAAAATCAACGCAAATTTAGTTCCAGTGAACAAAGAGAAGCTTTAGAAAGAGCCGGTCATCGTTGTCAACGGTGTCGAGGAACTGGCAGTACAGATAATCCCTTAACCTTTCACCATGCACATATCTGGCAATCTACCGCCAAACGGTTGGCCATCCCGGGCAACTTTGTTGCAGACTCCGCCAATGCCGTAGTGCTATGTCGTGATTGCCACGACATTATCCATGATGGACATCAGCTCCAAACCACTTCCGAAATCATTCGTGGGATTGAGCGCGTCGGCATAAAAACCGGCCAAGAAGAACAAGCACGAGAATTACTCCGCCCTTTTCGTGCTGTACAGTAATCACCGCTCAGTATCATACAACTCTTACCCTGCTACCGTTGCACTCTTGCATTCCGTGACTACTATAGAACTAACTCTTGAAAGGAGGTGACACACATGGCACGCGGAAATTTTGGAAATTCTCAACAACACGCTCAAGCCGGCCGACAAAGCTCTGGCAACAAAAATGCTGCGCAGAACTTAAGTCGTGAAGATCGAGCAAAAGGTGGTCGCGCAAGTAGTGGCAACTTTAAGAACGATCCTCAACGAGCAAGTGAAGCTGGCAAAAAGGGTGGAAGTAAATAAGCTGATTTAGCTTTTTACACCGAAGAACAGCTAGGACTACACCCCTAGTTGTTTTTCGTTTGTTTACTTCAAATACGTATCAAAAAATTCCACTGACCGACGAATCGCCACCGAGAAATTACCAGAAATATTGTGGTCATCCCCAGAATAAATATGAAGATCTACTTCTTTGCCTACTTTTTCCATTTGAGAAGCAAGAGACTCAGAAAATTCGACAGGCACAGAGGTGTCCGCCGTTCCATGATGCAACTGGATGGGGCCAGAAAGATCAGCTAAGTAGCTGTGAGCTGATAATGTGTCCCAAAAGGTCGGATTTTCTTCTGGTGTACCGTGTGCTTCAACTAATACTTCTCTCCATCGTCGTGCCCCACTCGGCAGTGGAAAGGGAGTTTGGATTGAGGATCTACGACGCCAGTTGTTCAATAAATCTGGATACGACGCCACCACTCCTGCCCAAATCACTCCCGCTTTGACATCATTCTCTACCACCATGGATCGCAATGTAATGTGCCCACCCATCGAGTGCCCCCACATTCCTACTTTCTCTGGATTTACATCCGGATGTTTCTGGATACTCGCCAACGCATTCAAGACATCAATCGTATAGGCATTGGAACCATAGCCTCCAGTCGCTTCCCCCTCTGAATTGCCATGGCCTCGATAATCTGGTCGAAACAACACATAGCCATTTCGAGAAAATGCATCCGTATACGCAAGATACCGTTCGGTGGTACGGTACTGTGTGGGAGGAATATACCCATGATTAAAAATAATGACCGGAAAACCGTCATCTGGTTTGGAACTATTTGGAATAGTTAGTAGTCCATAAATTTTAAGGCCTTCTGATTTGTAAGAAGCGATATATCGACGATAGTTCGATCCTGGAGATAAGGTCTGTTCGATAACGAGCTCACTGCCAGGATATTCGCCTGCTCGAAGCGACTCAATTGATAACGGATGGACTGCAGGGGCACCAACCCCACCTTGATCTCCCACAAAATATTCATCTTCTAAAGTGCTCTCTGTAGTGTCTGTTTGATTAGAGATCAATGAACTAGAAAGTGGTAATCGACGAAAACTGGCTCCAATCACCACTCCTGCAATTAACACTGCTGTGATTAAAAGTAAGAACGATGGGAATTTTTTCATTACATTAAAAGTAACTTTTTTTACACATAATGTCAAAACTGTCTGTAAAATTTATGGTTGAGGTACTTGTTCTCGTTTGATAAAACGATAGGAGTCTTCTGGTAGTTGTCTGGCTTTGAGTTGATCGAGTGGAATAAACACAAAGCTCAATTGCTGTCGTTCAAACTCTTCAAAAAATTCCTCCCAACCAACATCACGAGCTGGGACACCTTCTCCCAACAGTACTTCATCCTCTTTACCTGGAAAATCAATTCTCAACCCCACGTGATCAGCTCCAGCTTCAGGGTGATCTATTAACTGAGGGTTTCCTCGATGAAAGATTGCCCACTCTCGAATAACATGATGATCAGTAGTTGATTGATAGTGAAAAAGTGGTTGAAGATCCATATTCCTCCTGTCCTTCCGCTACTCCAAACGCATAAGTACTAGAGTTACCGCTGCTTCTAGATTATCGAGCTCTTTTTCTTTTGACTCACTGGTAAGGCGTGCATCGTCGGATAACACTGCAATATACCCTTTAAGGCTTTCGTCAAATGGTTCTAACTCTGCCGGCATTTCCACACTACTTTCTCCTTGTTTCATCATTTCTATTTGTGTCCGCAAATCTACTAAAGCGGAAACTATATTGGGTGTAAAGGCAGAAAAGTGTTCTGACAAGCAAAAAACCTCTTCTGAATCACTCTGGATTGACTGTGAAGCAATCAAGGAAAAGAATTGTGACTTTGCTTTCATGGTCCCCCCTTTTTTTATTGATCTCATCTTTTCGCACCGGTGTGAGGAAAGTAAAAAAGCTGAGTAAGAGGATGGCAAGAAAAACTTACTTCTTTTGAAGAGAATTTACTGTGACTGGCGACGATAAGAGTACAATTCTGTTGTTGTAATCCCTCGCTCTCGAGCAACTTTAAGTTGTTCTGCAGTCAACAAAATTTTTTCGCTTGGCCCATGCCCCTCAGATCGATGCACAGTGTAACCTCGTCCATTTGCATACACATCAACGGATTGATACTGTGGCCTCTCTGAAGTTGCTTGCTGAGTCACAGCCTTCGGCCTGCGAAATGCTGGCTCTCCGTTTTGGTAGACGGTTTCGTACCTCATTTCCACACCATATTTACTTGGCATGCGCACCTTTCGTTTTTCCCTAAAAAATTTAAGGTAAAAACCTAGAATGATACTCATCAGTATAGAAACTCTACTACCGTGAATCCAGATGGACTGTGTACTATAAGTCTGCTATAATAATAGCTTCTGTTATTTTTACCTTTTTGGGTTCTTCACTATGTTCGTCACAATCATCAATGATTGCCGTGATGGCAACGCTATGAATCGTCAAGCTACTCGAGTAGCAAGTTATTTTGGAGCTCCAGTCTATACCCTCGGAGTCACTGATTTTGGTTCCGAAGGCAACGGTGAAATTGAAGCTGCTGGAAACTTAATTGATACTTTTGATGCATCTGGAGGCGAAAAAGGGGTAATCCTTGTCAATGTCGCGGTACGTCATGGTAAAGGTAAAAAATGGCCAAATGGAACTCCTTTTGGTTACTTCTACTACAAACAGACCTTAGTCATAGGCACTATTGATGGGTACTGTTTTTCATTAGCCAAAAAGTTTGGATTAGTTGAAAACATTAAACTCATGGATATTCCAACTGTAATGGATGAAATGATTCGTCAAGGTCACCATGATGAAGAATTCCGTCGATTAGTGGTAGACAGTCAATTCCGTAGCTATGAGTTCATTCCTCGTGTCGCGAAGTGGTTGATGGATGGTATTGAGATTCCTGCAGAAGACTATAGTGTTGATAACTTGCCAGATATGCCTTCATGTATCTGGTGGGTAGATAATTTTGGAAACACCGTCACTTCTTTGCTTGCTGCTGATATTGATCATCAAGCAGGCAAAACTATGACCACCAAATTTGGCGACATTATGTGTTATGAACGATTGAAAGATGTGCCAAATGGTGAACCTGGTTTGATTATCGGTAGTTCTGGTTTAGGAAATCGTCGTTTTGTCAGTTTGGTCATTCAAGGCAAGAGTGCTGCCAAGCACTTCGGTATCAAAACTGGCGATAGTATTTTTGAATAAAAACATTAAAAACACAAAGCCCCGCTATGGCGGGGCTTTTTTGTTATTCGCCCTCTTCCTACTCTAAATCTCCACATGCAGTATGCATGTCAACTTGTTGAGCAGATCGATGAACATTAATCGCTAAATCTTGCCCACTCTCCATCAATGTTCGTGCTTGCTCAAACGGAAGGTTGATCGTAGTCACCGATTCACCATTCACAACATTGGTAAGCGGAAAACGAATCTCCCCAACTTCTTCACATGTTCCATCATGGATGTGCGCCGGTTGTGGGGCTGTATCATTTCCGCCACTCAACGCTAGCGTTACCATCGTTGCTCCATCCTCAGTTGGTTCAATTGTTGCTGTACCTGATTGACCAGAATTATCTACTTCAGCAAGAGTATATACTCGTGCTCTATTTTCCACTGCTTCTTGGAGCTCGTTGGCTTCATCTTCCAGCTCCATTATTCGGCGCTCTACCTCATCTCCTGTTTGTTGTAGTGCTTCTGAGGTGTCCCGCTGAGCCTGGCGAGTGCAGCCCGTAAATACAATAACAGCTACTAACAGTAGCCCAAAGTATTTCATAAATCCCTTTCAACAACTAATTAACAATGAATTAGTTTGCCAAAAGCACATCAACACCGTGGAAAGATCCGATAAGAAACCTGTAAGAGGCTTATTCTTCGCTGGGCATAACCACCCATAAAATCAGGTATGGTAATAAGCCAGGTGCACCCCCTGGTAGTAATAAGAATAGCCAAATTGCACGCATCACTGTAATATCAACACCAAGATAATTAGCTAAACCGATGGCTACCCCAGCAATTTTACGGCCTTTTTTGGGGCGAATTAGTCTTTTTTCCATATGTTCCTTGTAATCAAGTTCGTATTAACACTATTGTATCACTAAACGATTTTCGTCATAAAAAGCATATACACAAAAAACCCCGCCGTCGGCGGGGTTATGTTTTCAGATTAACTGTAACTCTTAGCGAGTAACTGAGATCACAGGTGTGTTTTGACCAACAGCGGTAACAGTGATACGCGCATCAGTCTCAGATTGTGAAATTCTGTAACCGGTATTGTGGTCAGTTGCACAATCAGTCACAGGGGTAATACCTGATTGTGGATCAGTTGGTAAAGCCGCAATGTATTCTGGCACTAACAGTGAACAGAGATTTGCAACAGTGGTTGGGTCAGCTGTATTGGCACCAATTGGAAGTGATTCATCAGCTGGTGTGTCTGGATCCTCAACTGGAATACCAGCTGGAGCAGAGCCATTGTTATCTACGATATATTGGTGCACAGCATTCAAAATCGCGTTGACGTCACTTTGTCGTTGAGTGTCGTTGGCTTGTCGGAATTGGCGGGCAGGATTGATAGCGATCAAAACGATTGCAAGCAACACAGCCAAAATACCAATAACAACGA
>CAZULU010000047.1:0-7338 GCA_964621585.1 uncultured Pseudomonadales bacterium | reverse complement strand
TCATCCATTTCTTTCATGACTTTGGCATTCACTTCATCACGATGTTCTTTTGATTCAAATATAATAAACGAAAACCATACTGTTTGATTACTCTCCGCCCCAGCCATTTCTGGAAATGATCGACCTTGTTGTTCTCCCATTGCTTGGGGAGCAAGATCATCACCACGGCACTCGTAGTAAGCTAAGGCACCATGTTTCATCCAGGAATCGCGACCACCTTCTGCCATTTTTTTATATTCTTCTGTTTTATCATTGGGCACTACCAACACAAATCCATCCACATATTTGGCCATGATATACCTCCACACAATTTAATATTACTAAATAGTATGCTAATTATCCGCATAATCTACAACTCTCAATTTGCGCATCATTAGAAATTGTGGACCTGACTTCATATGTTACAATTTTGTGTATGAAATCCTCATCTTCTCCATTTCAACTGCCACCAGAACGATTAGAACAACTTCGAGCAGATCTCAAAGCCTACTTTCTTGATGAGATGGATATAGAGATCAGTACATTTCAAACTGATTCACTTATTGAATTTTTACAAGAACAGGTTGGGAAACATTTCTACAATCAAGGTGTGAGTGAAACAATACAAGCGGTCAAAGATAACGCTGATGATCTGGTAATGTTGCTGAAAGAGTAATACGTCCGCAGGAAAAAAGCTGTCTGTTGTTATTTATCCTTCGTATTTAGCCATTTAAACATCCAAATAAGGGACACGCACAGCATTACCAATATCGCAATCGCCAGCAGGACTTGATAGAGAGCTGGCAAACTACGCATCCAACTAAAAACACTTGGATTTTCAACAATAATTTCAATTGTCTCTGTATATCCCTTCCCGTCCTTGGTAGCAGTAAAGGTCAGTGTGACTGATTTATCTGCGATCAGATCAAGATGACCAACTGGGGATATTTCTGAGTTCCAATAGTCTAAAAAGACTTTATCGGGATTCCCTAAGATATTCCACTCGATACGCACTTTCTCACCCCGCCGTACTTTTTGAGCATTATTCGAACCTCGTATGGAGAAAGTAACTGGTGATTCTGTACTCTCTTCATCATCCATATTTTCATCCAGTTCTGCTTCACTCTCGGCATCCGTTACTGAAGAATACTGATTTACATTGCTTTGTTGAGAACTAGTGGAGGTAGTGGAACTTGAATTATTGGTAGTAGATGAAGACTGGTTTGAACTGGAATCAGAGTTATTATTACTATTATTATCTGATCCACCAGAAGAATCCGACGAACTGTTTTGGACTGTTATAGTCAGTGACGATGTTTGGACTCCATAGCTACTTGTTCCGGTCAACGTATAACTGGTAGTAGTTTCAGGAGTTACCTGATGAGAGCCTACAGCTGACACATTTCCCACCCCTGATAATGACAACGTATCAAAGTGTGCGGTTGACCAGCTGAGAGTAGCAGACTCACCTTTGGTGATCGTGTATCGATTGGCGGTAAAGGTCATGGTCGGAATTGGATCACTAACATCTGGCTCATTAATAGTGAACGTACCACTTTGTCCAGAATACACTCCATCGGTGGCGGTAAGGTAATAGTCACCAGCTGTAGTGATACGTGTTGAAAAGGTGACTGTACCCTCAGTTAAAGTCACCTCTGTCGGAGTAAAATCTACTTCACTATCTGTAGTTGCATTGAATAACTGCAACCCTACGTCTCCTTCATACTCAGGTGTCAAGAAGTTGATTGCATCTTGGGCTTGAACAGTTACTTCAAAGTCTTCATCGGTCCACTTGGAACCAGAAGCTACCGACACTCCGAAATTATCTGTAGTGGGGTCTTCTTGATAAGTTCCAAAAGAAACGTTGAATTCGTCCACAATTGGTGTGGTACCTGGATTTTGGGCGAGATCAATTTTGAAACGTAGACGATAGTTATCAGAGTTAAAGTTTTGCGTCTGGCCCACTGTTAATGCTGTCCAGTTTAAACCATCATCTAATGTGTAATATGGCGTAGCTGAGGCCATGGACTCAGGCGCTACGGTACCATCTGAATCAATTCGAGTCACAATATTTAGTGCGTCTAAAGTAATGTTGTTGATATTCAAACGATGCGTAGGTAATGGAGCCAACACTACCGCCGCATTGACCGTATCCCACCCACGTACTAGATCCACTTCATACAGTCCCAAACGGTCATATGACACTAACAATGTGTCATAATCCATAATTACAAACTCACCAATTGCTAACGGATAAAGATTTTGTGACAGCTCTAGCGTCAACAGTGTGTCATCAGAAGTATTTGTGTACGTATTATTGGTGTTGTAGTAGAACACTTTTCCTTGTTGGGTCCCAATAAATAGCTGGTTTCCCACATATTCTGGCCCTTCCAAAAAGTGCATGAACTGTAGCGCCTGTTGTTCAACATCCGCTGAGGTAGCAAGCTGCGTAACATCTTGATTGCTCAAGTTCCATGGATCGTTGCTGATATTGGTGATAACATAAATCCCTCCCTCATCTCCATTTTCTGTGATAAAGAACGCAGCATCGTTTGCGTTGTCCACAGCCACATCAGTCACGGTAGTCGGAACACTATATGTTGTTGGTCCGGTATACGAAGAGTTGTCAGTGGGTGTCCCATTATCACTCACTTTGACCAATCCGACGCCAGGCTTGCCCATATAGAGTGCGTCATTTTGCTCATCAAGTGTTACGCTATATATATCATGGTAGGTAAAAGCTGCTGGGGTGGTAAACCACTCAACAGCATCATCAGAAGAATCTAAGAAACTTCCGTTGGTATCGACATAGACGATGTTACTGTAAGGATCACTATTAGGGTCGTCAGTACGAATGTATGCTCCAACTCGACCATCACGTGAATCTGTCACAATTCGGTTGGGACGTAAAGAGGTATCAAAATCTGAATGAGAGTAATGGATGAAGTCATTGCTCGTCGCGTTGAATAATATGATTCCGTTGTTGTGGGCAATCCACACAAGGTGGTTACCCTCTGCATCTTCAACCTGAGCTATATCTCTAAATCCATTCGCTCCAAAGTACGTGTTATGATAGGTATTAATTTGCTTCGTAACGGTATTGTAACTCGCAATTTCATCTTCCTTGACATACCAACTTAGATTATCTGTTCCTTGTTTGACAACATAGGTAGAAACATTGAAAGTTGTTCCATACCGATCCATGTAGTTATTCGTGTCGACTGCTGTAAATTCTGGAGTCATCTTTTCTCGCAAACGGAGATATCCATTCCCCCACACCGCATCAGTATAAAAGGGGATTTTTCTTTCTTGAGATATAAAATTCTCAGTCACCGTAACCGTGCTTGGATCTTCCACGTCTTGGGCTAGTACTTCCACAGACTGCGAACTAATCGAGGTGGTGTTTCCTGCGGTATCGCTACACCGTACTTCTATTGTGTGGGTTTGATCGACAGTTAAAGTCGGAAGTTGTTCTTCAAAGATTCGTGAGGAAGCTTGAGTTTCTTCAGAGTAGGTGTACATACTCGTCCAACTTCCGCCATTGAGTCGGTACTCCACCAAATTAATGTAGGAATTCGTTTCGGTAGTGTAGTCATCCGTACAAATACCAGTCAAAAATGGCTGCTGGTCAGACGTAGGATTGGGCTCAATATTATTGACATGCAAACGAGGGGCACGATTATCAACCGCTTCAACCACAATCCGATCCACCGGTAATCGGTCTTCGGCTCCATTGGTACTAATCCACTGATTGTAGTTATTTTTCGCATCAAGATAAACTAAATGGGCTCCTTCACTCAACTCGACTGGTGAAGTAAAGGAGAGTGTCACAGAAGTGTCTCCCCAATTACCAGTATCGGGTGTATCAATTGCAGTCCAACTCACAATATCACCCAGTTCTTCATGGTAAAAACGATAGCTAGCTTGAGCAACCCCATCATCAGAAGTACAAGTGGCGGTATACGTCGGGGTCGTATCTGAAATTTGTGAAGGTAAGTTTTCTAGAATACAAATAGGTCTTTGCGTTGCAACCACCTCAAAACTAATTTCATCCATCCCTCCCCAGCTTCCTTCTACTTCTGTCTCACCATAAAAATATATGGTTTTAGAGCCTGGACTCATCGCCAATTCAAAATCAAACTGCCACTCGGTAGGACTAATAACGGTATAGTCGTCTTCCGTCAACGCTACATACTCATCTAGATAATACTCCACCAAAACCAATGGCTGTGTACTAGTTACAGTACCTGCAAAACGAACCACTTCTCCATTGGTGCTACCAGGACTAGGGGCTGTCGTAAATGATATGGAAGGTGTTTCGGGGTCGAGGATCTCTTCGTCGCCAGCTTCTCGCAATGCGAGTCCAATACCTGACCAGTGCCAGTTGACACTTTGTGTCCACGACATTGTGAAATCTGAGTACGCACTGCCCGAATAGTAACTTGATGCAGCGTATCCATTGATTGTTGAGGCCTCATTATAACCATCGCCATTGTCAGCTGTGATCGTATTAAAATCGCCTGTATAAGAGGTAATTCCGCCCACAAACATTCGATGATACTCAGTATAACTAAATGCGAGATTGGGTTGCTCAACATCGGTACCAGCGCTATTGGTGATGACTTCGGCTACCGGTTGGGTCTGACTTACATAGGTAAATTTGTATACTTCCACCGTGACATCTTCTACTGGTCCAGTCCAATATACATCGACATAGTTGGAGTAATCAGCGACACCAGTAACAACCCAGGCTTCAGTACTGTACTCATTTTCCCGGACAACACTTCCCTGACGAGTTGCAGTATAGGTTCCCGCGTTCACATCTATAGACTGCGCTTCCTCACTCCAAGACCGATAGTGCAAAAGTACTACGAATGCCACATCTTCGTCATACCACTCTACGTACGGAGCATCTAATGAAGTAGTGTAATTTGATCCGTCATAATTGGCATCTTGAAATGTATCAAATGTGTAGGATTCATAATTCACATACGCCTGTACAGCAACAGGGACTAGTTGTTTCCAAAAAGCGGCGATCAATCCAATACAAAAGATCACTGACAAAGTGAAAATAGCCAATTTCTTATGTAGGGGACTCTGAAGTATCTTTTTAATCATTAATACCTTTGATAACGCAAAACATATTGCACGACAGTTTTAGAATACATGATAACCAGCTGCATATGCAACTATTACAATAGAGAAAAATCAAACAAATCAATTAAACTTCTTGAAAAAAGAAGGCTGTTTTTAAAAAATCAATAAATATATCTGTATAAGATTAAAAATTTTCATCCACCTGTTGAATAAAAATGGTTAGGTCATTTAAGGAGTCGTACTGGTGAAAAAGCTTTTCTTTACTACGGAGTTTTCGCCTGTCTTTTGCTCAAAATATGTTTCACAGACGGACTGATCTTTTTATCTTTACGATGAATACAACCAATCCAACAACAGGGTCGACGCTTCCCTTCTTTGAGTTCAATGATCAGGCGTTTGAGATGCTCTTGGCGAGTTTCTTCTTTTTTGACCGAAACAGTCCAACAAATCCACTCATTGCGAGCAAGTGGAGTCAAGCTTTCCCAAGCAGCGAGTGCTTGCGCATCCTTTGCTAAAACGACTCGTAGATCAGCTGGCAGTTGGTGGGCAACCCCACCGGAAATTGGTTTAGACATGATGATAGTGTAACAAATTGCGCTGAATCTGGCTATTCTTTTCTCAAGATTTTCTCCATTGGCTTGCCTTTGGCCAATTCATCAATTAACATATCTAAATAGCGAATCTCCTGCATCAGCGGTTCTTGGATATCCTGAACTTTTACCCCACAGATAACACCGGTAATTAATTTTCGTTGTGGATTCAGCTTCGGTGCTTCAGTAAAGAACGTTCTAAAATCTATTTGCTGATCCAATACTGTTTTCAATTCTTTTTGAGAATATCCCGTGAGCCAGCTAATTATTTCATCAACTCCTGCTTTGGTGCGACCTTTTTTCTCTGCCTTAGCCACGTACAGTGGATAGACACTGGCAAAGCTCATGGTGTAAATGCGATGGTTGTCCATAATTTTTTTGGGTTATTTCTTTTTTGCTTTTTTGTTTTTTGTGTGCTCAATATTAAACGCGACGGCAGCTCGTATAAGATCGATAAATGCTTGCTCATCCAACTCGTCTCCTTCATGGATCAAAATCGCACGATACGAATTGATGAGACCTTTCGGATCTTGGTCTTTCAGCAAGTTGCCTTTGGCCAGACCGAGTCGCAAATGTTTGTTATACACTTCGCCTGTACTGAGCATCCCCTCTCGATACCACACTAAGACACCATTGGGATTCGAGGCGGTTTTGTATTTTACTTCCTCAACGATTTCAGGGTCAGCTTGTTTGATCAGCGCACGAATACGTGTCATCACTTCTCCACGCCAGTCGGTAGGGAGTTCAAACTCAGGTTGATTCATGCTGTGTCCTTTTCAAGATGTTCCTGCACTCTATATTCCACGAATTTTTTAATCAAATCAAATGGAATAGGCTTGTCTAAGGGGAATTTCAACGTACCCGTTGAGACTTTGAATGCAGCAAGTCCGGGTACTTTGTCGACAGCTGGAGTGGTAGCAGGATACACACTCAAGTGATGCTTGAAACCTGCAAAGTATACGACGTATTTGCCCTGCAAGTAAAATGTGGGAATGCCATAGCTCATTCCTTCGGTCGCATTGGGCATGGCTGATTTCATCACCGTTCGTAATTTTTTTAATAACGCTTGTACTTCTGCAGGAAAGGATTCGATGTATTGATCAATGCTTTGCGGTTTGGTCATGTATGTAGTGTAGCAGAAATATAGGTTATACAGGACAATATAATAAGACATTGATTGCCTATGGACCAAATATGGAGGATACTAGATGCAAATGAAACACTTGCCCAAACTCCTCATCTCGATCATTGGTTGCCAACTGGTAGGCATTGTCGGAAGCATCTTTACGATTTCCGCTATCCCCACTTGGTACGCGACGCTCAACAAACCGTTCTTTGCGCCACCTAACTGGATTTTTGGACCAGTGTGGACACTACTCTATGCACTAATGGGGATCTCGTTTTTCTTGGTATGGAAACACGGTTGGAAGAAAAAACAAATTGTGACTGCGCGTAACTACTTCTTTGCTCAGCTCGCACTCAATTTTATCTGGTCACCAATATTCTTTGGCCTGCGCTCGCCACTGCTTGCCTTAGTGGTAATTATTGCGATGTGGGTGATGATTCTGCTAACAATCAAAAAGGTGTATCCTGTATCTCAATGGGCAAGTTACTTGCTGATTCCGTATCTCCTTTGGGTGAGTTTTGCAACGGTGTTGAATGGGGCGATCGT
>CAZULU010000046.1:0-7374 GCA_964621585.1 uncultured Pseudomonadales bacterium | reverse complement strand
TTTATAAACACATCACTATTTCCTGCCCGAAAGGACAGCAATGGCTGAAGTAGTTGTTTTTGATGATAACATCGTGTTAGGAACTAGTTTAATTGAAAAACTTCAATCTGTAGGCCTGGGAGTATCCGCTGCTGCAACTTTTTTTGAAGCTCAGCTCGTTATTAATCAATTCTTAGCGGGTGAGGCAGTGCCAGATGTAGCTATACTCGGTGGGGGACAAAACTCAGCCAATCTAAATGTTTATCATCGCCAGGAATTGTATAAAAAGCTTCAAGAGATCAATCCTCAGATAGCCGTCATCAATTATTCTGATATGAATGATATTGAAGTTGAACCAGAAGCTAAGGTCGGCAAAAACATTGCGAGAGCTTTTGAAATGGCGGTTCGTTACGTTAAAAAGTTACGAAGAAGTGTATAGTTAAACATATAAAATACTGCAAAAGAAATATGCCAGAAATTGATAAAGAAGCCATTAAAAGTCAGAATAAATCTGTAATTGAAGGCGGAACAGGCAGACTTTTCCAACATCAAGTTACACTTAACCAGTGGGCTATTGAACCTAGTCGAAGAGGAAGAAATCGAACACACATATTACAAAGTGTATGAGGGAGTGCAGGAAAATGGCTAACTTCTATACATCAGTCGATAGTAACAAGCGCAAGTCATGGATGATCTTGACAGCGTTTATTGCATTTGTGACTGCAGCTGCATATCTTATGCTCCGCGCATTTGGCTATGGACCAGATGTACTCGTGTTTGCCTTTTTAGGCTCCGCAATAGGTTCCTTTGTTTCCTATTTTTTTTCTGACAAAATTATTCTTACCATCTCTGGTGCTCGTCCAGCTACTCGTCAAGAGTTCTTTGATTTTTATACTGTCACCGAAAACTTAACCATGAGCCAACAACTGCCCATGCCAAAGTTGTACGTGATCGATGATTCAGCGATGAATGCGTTCGCAACTGGACGTGATCCGAACCATGCGGTGGTCTGCGCTACTACGGGTTTATTATCACGACTGGATCGGTCTGAAATTGAAGCTGTGGTTGCTCACGAGCTTGCGCACATTAAGAATTACGATATTTTACTTATGAGCGTCGTTGCGGTATTAGTTGGAATGATTGCATTGCTTGCTGATCTTCTATTACGTTGGTCTTTTTGGGGGAAACGAGGAAATGATGATAATAAATCAAGTAGTCAAATTCAGATGATTTTGTTTGTGGTAGGCTTCCTCTTAGCGTTACTGTCACCAATAATTGCTCAGCTTATTCAACTTGCTATCTCACGTCGCCGGGAATTTTTAGCTGATGCCACGGGTGCTGCAATGACCAAGTATCCCGAAGGGTTAGCGCGTGCACTAGAAAAAATATCCCAAGACCGAGAACCATTGGAAGCAGCTAATAAAGCCACCGCGCACTTATATATTGCGAACCCACTAAAGAATCTCCATGGGGGAGTCGGTATGTTTGCCAATCTTTTTCAAACTCATCCTCCGGTGAAAGAACGCTTGAAAGCGCTTCGATCAATGAACTATTAATTGTTCCTAACTTCTCAATGCTTTTTTTTCATTTTACAATGGAAACATGCAGCCAAATCTGACCCAACTGGCCCAACTGACACTCCAGCAAGCTCTGGAAATCGCTAGTACCCACCACAATCCTAGCCTAGACGATCTTCACCTCTTGGCTGCTTTGTTGACTGTTGATGGTATGAGTCGCGACCTGGTCAAAGAAATTGTTAAAAACGGTGAGTTCACAGTACTCCAAGAACAAGTAGCAGCAGCAATTCTTCGTTTACCAACCAGTGAACCACCTCCCACCAGCAATCAACCACATTTATCTTCTATCCTTGCTGACATTATCAAAAAAGCCAACGACCACGCTCAAAAACTCAACAATGGTTTTCTGTCCCAAGATTTGTTACTTCTTGCCTTGACAGAAGTGGCATCAGTGAGTAAAAATATACTTTATCAGTCAAATGTAAACACTGCTAATATCCGGGAGAAAATTATGGCTACGCACGCAGATAACAGAAGTCACAACCCTGAGTCACACGATGCTCAATATAAAGTGCTTGAAAAATACACTACAGACATCACAGCTTTGGCAAAAGAAGGTAAGTTAGATCCCGTCATTGGTCGGGAAACCGAAATACGTCGGGCGATGCAAGTACTCTCTCGTCGAACAAAGAATAATCCAGTCTTAGTAGGTGAGCCAGGGGTTGGTAAAACTGCAGTGGTAGAAGGCTTAGCTCTTCGCATTGTAAATGGAGATGTTCCCGAATCTTTAAAGAATAAACGTCTGTTATCGCTAGAAATTTCTTCACTACTGGCTGGAGCAAAATTTCGAGGAGAATTTGAAGAACGCATGAAAGGTGTCATTGATGAAGCCGTAAAAAGTGAAGGGCAAATTATTTTATTTATTGACGAACTGCATACCATTGTGGGAGCTGGAGCTGGAGAAGGCAGTACAGATGCCGGCAATATGATGAAGCCCGCCTTAGCTCGTGGTGCATTGCGAGTTATTGGAGCAACAACACTTAATGAGTATCGCAAGTATATTGAAAAAGACTCAGCATTGGAGCGGCGTTTCCAACCTGTTCCAGTCAACGCACCTTCAGTAGAAGATACCATTTCTATCTTGCGGGGACTCAAAGAAAAGTATGAACTCCATCACGGAATTCGGATTACGGACGACGCGTTAGTGGCAGCAGCCAAGCTATCTGACCGGTATATTGCCGATCGCTTTTTGCCTGATAAAGCCATTGATTTGGTCGATGAGGCGGCTTCTTCTTTGAAAATTGAAACAGAATCTGATCCCGTTGCAATTGATACACTCCAACGTAAAGTCACCCAACTGGAGATCGAAGAAAAAGCCCTCAAAAAAGAAAAATCCGAGGAAGCCAAGGACCGACTCAAGGCTATTCAAGATGAACTTTCTAACTATCGAGAACAGCTACAACAACTCAAGCATCGGTGGGAGTCGCAAAAAAAGATCCTCGATGAACTTCAATCTCTTCGCCAACAAGTCGATCAACTTCGAGTCGACCTAGAGCACGCAGAACGAAATATTGAACTCGATAAAGCTGCCGAGATTAAGTATGGCAAAATTCCAGAACTCGAACAAAAAGCAAAAGACGCTGAAACACAGTGGGCAGAGATACCGACCGAAGAAAAATTATTAAAAGAAGAAGTTTCCGCAGAAGATATTGCCACAGTTGTAGCTCGTTGGTCGGGAATTCCCGTCAAGCGATTAATTAAAACTGAGCAGCAGCAACTGCTACATCTAGAGGAAGAACTCGCAAAGCGAGTTATTGGGCAAGAAGATGCGATTACAGCAGTGGCGAATGCAGTCAGACGATCTCGAGCTGGCATAGCGGATGCGAACAAACCAACCGCAACGTTTATGTTCCTGGGTCCCACAGGTGTTGGAAAAACAGAAACAGCCAAAGCACTTGCTGAAATCTTGTTTAATGACGAACGCGCTATCATCAGGATGGATATGAGTGAGTACAGTGAGCCGCATACTGTTGCTAGATTGATTGGTGCTCCTCCCGGATATGTCGGCTATGAAGAAGGGGGCCAGCTCACAGAAGCGGTCAGACGACGTCCGTATTCTGTCGTACTGTTTGATGAGGTAGAGAAAGCACACCCGCAAATTTTTAATATTTTCTTGCAAATATTTGATGATGGTCGACTTACTGATGGAAAAGGTCGAAGCGTAGATTTCCGTAATACCATTCTCATTATGACCAGTAATGTGGGTGCCCACTTAATACAAGAAGCCATGAAAAAAGGGACAAAGTTGAAATCTGCTGAAAAGAAAGTGCTTAATGAAAACATTTGGGAATTATTACAAACTAATTTTAAACCAGAGTTTCTCAATCGTATTGATCAAGTCATTTTCTTTGAATCGCTCACTGAAACACAAATCCAGGAAATTGTAGATGTACAGTTGAGTCAAGTTGAAAAGCGCTTGAAAGAACAAAATGTCTCATTGATTATCACTGACGAAGCCAAAAAGCTTTTAGCTAATAAAGGTTTTGATCCTGTCTTTGGAGCCCGACCGCTGAGGAGAGTTATTCAACAGGAAATTTTAAATCCGTTAGCATTGATGATTTTGGATAGAGAAGATGATAGTTTTTTGCCTGTCCAGATAACTACAGATGGGGATACCTTGACCGTCAAAAAGAGCGATTAAGAAATCCTAGTTGAAATAATTTGTCAGATACCCTTAGATAAAGGGAGATGAAAAATATACTTTGTGCTATTAGCGCTACTTTTCTGATAATCTGTTTTTCAGCTGTATCATACTTATTGCTCCAATTATAGCCAACTCATCCATAACAACATCTTCCCTAAAACTATAAGCTGGGCTAAAATGTCAAGATTGACATTTATGCATACAACTCTCGATTCACTAAATCACAATTATCGTTTTGCGATTTCCACAGACATGATAGGGGTGTATGGCAATCCCGAAGATGTGATTGGCTTTTTAAAAAAAGTGGGAATTGATCCCCACTTAGTCGGAATAGAAGTACTGGCATGGATGCACATTTTTAAGAACTACACTTCTTTTTTTGAGTACTTCGGCTGTCAAGTTGCAGGAATTCACGGTCAAACTGGTACAACACTTGAAAAAGGCGTTGATCGAGCAGATGATTGGAAAGTGTGGCTTCTCAACAAATACATTCATGATGTACCGGAGATGCTTGCGATTGCTAACTGGGTATCAGAAACTCATCAACATCCGGTTTATACAGTAGTTCATGGACCGAGAGCCCAGCGACTGCATGCTGCGGACTTGCAATCTGCCAATCAAGAGGTTATACCCGCTGTAGAAAATCATGTCGATCGGAATGCTTTTGGACAAACACAAGCAATTGTCTCCAAACTGAATAGTGAAGGAGCTCGGTCGGGATTTGTATTTGACGTTGCCCACTTCCTCAAAGAAGGCACCATGTACCCAAATCTTCAGAAATGGCATGAAATGATTGCCGTGTTAGATTTACTGGGTCAATGTATCATTCATCTTCCTATCGGAACTGCTGCGCACGATTCTCTACCTTTTGAACAAGTAACAGACGAAATGTGGCGAGAACTTGCAAGAGTCATTCAAAAGAATCATTGCTTTGTCACTTTAGAGCACCAACATTCACAATTTCTGGCAAATATTATTGCAAATCCCCAAGACAACCCTCAAATCATAAATGCGTATCAAAAAAAGTTGAAAAAACTCGTCGATATGGGAATCGTCACGCTAGAACGTGAAAACGTACTGTACTAAGTGTAATTTCAGATTGACATCCTCGAGTGTTCATGGTGTAATTTCCCCATGATAATTATTCACCGCGCCACTCAAGTCCAACAAGGCTAATCACTGTGGGTTGGGTGGAAATTGTGTAGTAACCCGCCCCGCGGGTTTTTTTATAATTCGCAGTCAATAATTCTTACTTACAACATACAACCAACACTGTACACATATCTATTTATGAAAACTTCAACAGTCCATCATATAGCTACACTTGCGAATATTCCCGTCACCCCACAAGAAGAGGAAAAATTGGCAGAGGCTTTTGAAGAAACCTTGCAAGTCATCAACAAACTCCAAGAAGTTAATGTCACAGGAATCGAACCAACTCATCAGGTAACTGGTTTGAAAAATGTGCTGAGAGAAGATGTTGTTGATACAGACCGCATGTTTACGCAAGAAGAAGCGCTCGCCAATGCCAAAAACACGCATGATGGATATATTGTTGTGAAGCAAATTATTGATCAGGACTAAAAAATTCATAGTGTCATTCCGACCAGAGTGATAACAAAGTGGAGGAAGCTCTCCGCATCAAATAAACACTACTTATAGCGATTTTTCAACTTCGCTCAAGATGACAACATACGTATGAAACTTAACCACCTTACACTCAAACAAGCACTCGATGGAATTACTACAAAACAATTTACCGCCGAGGAAATTACAGAAGACGTTTTAGATGCTATTGAAGAACACAATGATCATCTCAATATCTATCTTACTGTTGAAGACACTCCAATAGATCAAGTACAAAAGATTGCAGAAGACTCTGCACTGAAAGGTCTTCCAATTGCGGTGAAGGATAATTTCAATACTAAAGGTTTGCGTACCACCGCTTCCTCAACAGTATTAGATCAATTCGTTCCACCATATGACTCCACGGTCACAAAAAAACTTAAGCAAGCCGGTGGAAATATTATCGGAAAAACCAATTTAGATGCATGGGCACATGGCTCTTCAACTGAAACTTCACAATATGGTAGAACATTAAACCCTCGCAACCCCGAACATTTACCAGGCGGTTCTTCTGGAGGCAGTGCCGCGGCAGTCGCCGCAGATATGTGTATTGCTGCAATTGGGTCAGAGACTGCAGGTTCCATTCGCCAACCTTCTGCCTGGTGTGGTACAGTCGGGCTCAAACCAACATATGGCAGAGTTAGTCGCTATGGTGTCGTAGCGATGGGTTCTTCACTAGACTGTCCTGGTCCTATGACCAAAACTGTTGAAGATGCCGCGATCCTCTTAAACCTGATAGCCGGCCATGATAAGTATGATGGAACTAGTACTACACAATCTGTTCCAGACTTCACCAGTGGACTAAAAAAATCTCTCCAAGGCGTAAACATTGGAGTGGTATACTTGGACCATCCTGGGCTTAAACCACTCAGGGAAGTGTTTGCAAAACAACTTAAGGTTTTAGAAGATCTGGGAGCACATGTTGAACATGCTGATGCTATGAATCCTGATCATGCTGTGGGTGTATACACAGTCGTTCAGCGGGGAGAAGTTAGTAGTAATTTGGCTCGATACGATGGTATTCGCTACGGCAATGATCGCTCATATTTTGGTGATGAAGCCAAGCGTCGCATTATGTTGGGAACCTATACGTTGAGTAAAGGATATGCTGATCAGTACTACAATCGTGCTCAACAAGTTCGTACGAAGTTTATTCAAGATTACCAGAAACTGTTTGAAACCTACGATGTGTTAGTTTCACCTTCTTCACCAGGTTTCGCTCAGAAAGTAGGCGCAACTGAAGGGGCTGCCATGTTTGGAGAACTGGAAGACTTACTCTTAGAACCAAGTTCAATTAGTGGTCTCCCAGGTATTAATGTGCCCTGTTATCGAGATGAAAAAACCAACTTGTATTTGGGATTAAACATTATGGCTCCGATGTGGAGAGAAGATCTCGCTATTCAAGTCGGTCATGCTTTTGAACAACACACAAAATGGAATAGTTGGATAAGATAGGGTCTGGAGATTAGGGATCAGAAAGAGTGTATAAGTAGGTAAAGAAGCAAACAAACTAACGACAAAAAACAATGACACAAAAAATGAACAACC
>CAZULU010000045.1:0-7895 GCA_964621585.1 uncultured Pseudomonadales bacterium | reverse complement strand
CGCTATCCCGAAAAAATTCAGGGAAGAGAGTTACGCTCCAATATTTACCAAGCGCAACAATTTGTCAAAGGTTCACTGGCTGCAATGACAGAGTTTAAGCCGGTACTGGAGGTTTTACCCCAAATAGCTGGCTCTGATACTCGTCGCAAGTATTTGGTGATTTTCCAGAACGATAATGAATTGCGTCCAACCGGTGGTTTTATGACTGCATACGCAGTGATGTTTATAGAAGATGGTAAAGCTACCCCAGAAAAGAGTGATGATATTTACGAATTAGATAAAAAATTCACCAAGAGAATTCCTATTCCTAACATTTTAGGTCGGTACTTAACTTCCGAAAGATACTTCAATTTGCGTGACATGAATGTCAATCCAGATTTCAAACTCTCAATGGATACATTTTATGAGCATTATCGTGAAGTGCCCGGAGAACCGGCCAACATCGATGGAATCATTTCCATTGATACCAATGTACTCACGGAGCTGGTACGAGTGTTAGGACCTGTTGAAGTACCAGGGTATGGCACCTTCTCAGCTGAAAATGACCCCCGTTGTGACTGTCCACAAATTATTTATGTACTTTCAGAAATTGTCGATCGTCCAACTCCGTATCTCCGTGAGGATCGTAAAGGGATTATTGCACCAATGATGCAAGCAATTTTACAAAAAGCCTATTCTGCACCTAAAGAACAGTGGCCACAACTGGCAGAGCTTGCCTGGAAAAAGATAGAAGGCAAACATGTGCAGTTCTACTTCTTTGACGAACAATTTCAACAAGCAGCTGAGACAGCCAATGCGGCGGGTCGCATGAACCAGCCTAAAGAAGGACAGGATTTCCTCGCAATTGTTGATGCCAATTTAGGCGGAGCCAAATCTAACCTTTTCGTTGAAACTGAAGGAAAGCTCGAAGTCTCTGCGCCTTCCAATGGGGTGTTAACAAATACACTCACCCTGAAGTATAAAAATGATCGGCGTGGCGACAACTGTAACTTGGAAGCTGGACAGTTGTGTTTGAATGGAACCTTGCGAGATTGGGTCCGAATTTACTTACCTAAAGGAGCAAAACTCGTCAATGCCAACGGTTTTGATCAGGGAACTCTCTCCGAGGGGATTGATGAAGAAACCGGTCTTCATGTGATTGAAGGCGTCTTCCGTTTAGCCCCTTTAAGCCAGGCAACAGTTCAAGTTGAGTACACCGTACCGTACGAGAATACCGAAACATATCAGTTACTGATGCGCAAGCAAGCGGGAACTGATCAATGGAAATATCTCTTGGATATCAATGGCCATGAAGAAGAAGTTGTGTTAAATAAAGACCTCAATATTGAAATACCATTTTAATGACTCATTCCTTTATTACACCAGCGATTGTCCTCAAACGTACCAATGTTGGTGAGACAGATCGAATAGTAACTTTACTCACTCAAGAAAAAGGTAAAATTGCAGTAGTGGCAAAAGGTAGTCGTAAAATGAGTTCCTCGAAGCGCGGCTATCTAGAACCAGGAAATGTCATTGATGCGTACCTCATTTCCACCAAATCGCTTCCCATTCTTACCCAAGCTCGACTCCAACAAGAGTTTGTAAACGCCAAACAATCTCTGAATAGTATGAAGAAACTATTTCAGATATTAGAGATTGTGGATACCTTACTTGTCGAAGAAGAAGATACAGATCACTACCACACGGTCTATCAACTTATTGAGCACTTAAATGATCACCCGGACAATTATCGTTCTATCCAACATCGTTTGGAGCAATTTATCATGTCACTCGGTTTTCAAAACCCCCAAGATACCCAATATTCTTCAATTTTGGAGTATGTTCAGGCAGTTGCCGAACGTCCCATGAGGAGTTACGAATTTCTAACAGTAAAGAAGTAGCAAATAGTATACTAGGCCTGGTGTTGGGCAACATCTTAACAATTACTCTGTTTTTTGCTATAATAAAAGATAGTCCTATGAGTCCCTTTGGCAAGGAGGAGGACAACAACAATTCATCAAGGTGGTTTAGAACAATCTAAACAAGTAGGGTGGAACCGCGGTTAATTTTTTCCAACCGTCCCTATACGTTATCAATCATTGGTAATGTATAGAGACGGTTTTTTTGTATACATTCGTCATTCCTGCGAAGGCAGGAATCCAGGGTAAAAGTATGGATCCCCGCATACGCGAGGATGACAGCACTGAAGAACATAAAACAATTAATCAATTCAAAGGAGCTCTATGAGCACCCAACCCACACTCGAAGAAATAGTATCCTTAGCCAAACGACGTGGTTTTGTCTATCCAACCTCAGAAATTTATGGTGGGTTAGCAAACTCGTATGATTACGGACCACTCGGATCTGAATTACTCCGTAATATCCGTAATTTGTGGTGGAAAGAAATGATTCATAAGCGTCGAGATATGGTGGGAATTGATTCACAAATCATCTTGCATCCGCAAACTTGGGTTGCATCAGGGCACGTGGCGTCATTTTCAGATCCCTTAGTTGAAGATCTAGTCACTCATAAGCGATATCGAGCAGACCACTTAGTTGAGTCTTGGCTAAAATCGAACAACCAACAACCAACTACCAACAACTCAGTTGTTGTCGAAGACATGAACCTTGAAGAACTTGCGGCATTCATTACGGATAACAAAATCACCAGCCCTGACGGAAATCCACTTTCCCAACCAAAAACCTTCAATCTACTTTTCGAAACTGAAATTGGTTCAGTCGCAGGGGAGAAATCAAAAGTGTATCTCCGTGGTGAAACCGCACAAGGAATTTTCTCCAACTTTAAGCAAATCCTCGACTCTAGTCGAATACAGTTACCATTTGGGGTAGGGCAAATCGGGAAAAGTTTCCGCAATGAAGTCACCACCGGTCAATTTGTCTTTCGTACTGTTGAATTTGAACAAGCCGAAATCGAGTACTTTTTTGATCCTACACAAACTAACTGGGAAGAATTGATGCAAAGTTGGAAAGACGCTATGTGGCAATTTATTACTAAGACACTGGGTATTCGCGAAGAAAACATTCGCTGGCGCCAACACACTGACAAAGAGCGCAGTCACTATAGTAAAGATACTTATGATCTTGATTATCAGTTTTCCTTTGGTTGGAAAGAATTATGGGGAGTGGCATATCGTACCGACTACGATCTCCAACAACATATCAAACATTCCGGCCAAAAACTTGAGTACACCAATCCACAAACTGGTGAAAAAATCGTGCCGCATGTCATTGAACCTGCAGTGGGTATCAATCGTTTATTCTTAATGACCTTAACTGACGCATATTGGAACGATGAGGAGCGCAACCGGTTGGTACTGAAACTCGATCCCAAAGTTGCACCCTACAAAGTTGCTGTTTTTCCTCTAGTGAAAAATAAAGAAAAAATCGTGAAAAAAGCAGAAACAGTCTTTGGCCTCTTAGCAGAAAACTTCACGACTGTCTGGGATGACAGAGGTAACATTGGAAAACGTTATTTATCTCAAGATGAAATCGGGACACCTTTCTGTATTACAGTCGATTACCAAACTTTGGAAGATCAGACTGTTACCATACGTCATCGAGATACTGCTGAACAAGAAAGAATTGCTATCAGTGAGCTTGAAAACTTCATTGGTAAATATTGCAAATAGTAGGAACCTCGACAAATCTAGAGAATTCGAAAAACTTGACCCTAATCGTCAAACACGAGATAATGACTGTCGTTAAAAACTAATCAGCCTCGTTATGAAAAAATATACCATTCCAGCGGTTGTGGTACTTGTACTTCTCCTCATTCCTGTGGGAATCTGGGCAGTTCGTAAGCAAGCGAGCAACAACCAACAGCCACAACAACAAGAACAAAAGAGAAAGGTTTCCAAACCTGTAAACACAATCCCAACTGATGAGCGACCATATGTTGTGTTAACACCGACTCTTAATCGAGAAATTGATGTCACTGTCAAACGAGTCGTTAAAGAAGCAGATGGAGTAGAGTTCTTGGCAGAATACCAATATGGCACATCATTGGGAGGAAATGAAAACTTTATTAGCCTTTCTTCTTTACCTGCAACCAAGCAGTTTGCTCTGTATTCTCGAAGTGCCGGTGGTAAAACTTCCTACGAAGAAGATGTCAAAGGTGGCAGTCTCACGTTGAAGTTTCAAGGAACTGAAGAGTATTGGCTCAAACAAGAGTGGAATTACTACGACCGCATCAATCCAAAAAGCTCAACTAAAGAATCTGTATTAACTTCTCGAGATGCCAAGTTCAGTATTTCTGGAGATAGTTTGAAACCAGTAAAATATATTATCATTTATCACACACCTGGTTACCCAGAGAAATTATCTGGTACAGCCCTCTCGGAAATGTATGTAGTCCAATTCGCTGGAACACCGGCTGGAAAAACCGCTGACGTTCGTATTCGTATGAACGAAGAAGCAAAAGGCGCAATCTTTGGCTGGGACGGCAAAGAATGGAAGGAGTTTGAAACTACGATCAATGGTAAAGAAGCCACAGCAACCGTGGAACTAATGGAGAGCTATATTGTCATAGCAAAATAAAAAACCTTATATACAAGAACACACCCCGCTATAAGCGGGGTTTTTTTGTTGTGTTTGGGCATAAGGTAAATAATTTGTCGTAGTCAAAACAAATCAGTTATAAACACTATCAAATTAGATCGTTGTGTTTCGCAAGGTTTCGGGTTATTTGCTCGTTTACACTCGAGTTATTGTGCGTACAATAGATGTATACTTAACAAGTGGAAAAAAGTGGTAAATAAGCTCATAACTATGTACTTAGGAAGATATTATCATACGGTAGAAGAGAAAGGCAGAGTGTCTCTTCCGAAGAAGTTTCGTAAAGAAGACAATGAGCAGTTTGTTATCACTCGAGGTTTAGACGGCGGTTTATTTCTGTTTCCATTACAAGAATGGGAAACACAGATCCAAACACTGAGTACTCGAACCTTTACAAAAAAAGCTCATCGCGATTTTGTTCGGTTAATGACGAATGATGCGCAAGAAGTGGAAGTTGATCGTCTGGGAAGAATTCTTATACCTGATTATCTACGCACATTTGCCAAGCTAGACAAACAAGCCGTGGTAGTCGGAAGTTACTCAAGAATTGAGATTTGGGACGTTCAAGAATATCACACTTACATTGAACGCATTGAGACCCAAGCGGAAGAGATTGCAGAACATATTGAAGACTCAAATTAACAACCCAAAAAGCTTGCCCACAAGCACAAACATGATTACGGAGTTACATCAGTCTGTCCTCTTACAAGAAGCAATCGATGCTTTACAAGTTAAACCTGGTCAATGGTACATCGATGGGACATTCGGACGGGGAGGACATACCAAGCACATTTTAAAACACGGTGGAAAAGTCATAGCGCTCGATGCTGATCAAGAAGCAATTGAATACGGCCAAGAGAAGTTTGAAAAGGAAATTTCTGATCAGAAATTAATTTTAATCAGAGAAAACTTTAACAAGTTAACGAATACAGTCAAAAATAACGGCATCAATGAAGTAGCTGGAATCTTATTTGACTTTGGCACTTCAGTTGATCAACTCAAAAGTGATACCCGAGGTTTTTCATTTGAGCATAACAGCGAATTAGATATGAGAATGGATGATCGACTAGGAGTTAAAGCCAAAGACTTGCTCGCAATCTTACCAGAACAGCAACTTGCACAATTGTTTTGGGAAGTCGGGGGTGAAGAGATGAGTCGAAGTATCGCGAAAGTAATTGTTCGCACAAGAGGAAAACAACCTTTGACCACGACCCAACAATTAAGCACATTGATCGAGCAAATTAAGGGAGGAAAACGAGGAAAACTGCATCCCGCTACGAAAGTTTTCCAAGCACTTCGCATTGCCGTTAATACAGAACTTGACAGTATTCGTGAAGTATTGCCTCAGGCATTTGAGTTACTTCAACATCAAGGAAGACTGGTCACTATCAGCTTCCATGAAGGCGAAGACAGAATTGTAAAACATCAAATGCGCGACTGGCAACAACACAACCAAGGAACACTTATTACCAAACATCCTATTGAACCATCACAAGGTGAAATAGAGAACAATCCAAGATCTCGAAGCGCAAAGCTCAGAATCTTTGAAAAATCACATATTTAACGAGAACCATATGACTGCCCGACATATTACTCAACCACAAGAAAAAAAATCTAACACCTTATTTGTCTGTCTTTCTTCCTTCTTCTTACTCGTATTGGGTAACATTTTCTTTTCCGTCCAAACATTGCAGGTTGGATTAGAAATATCTGCACTCGAAAAAGAAAAAGCGCAACTACTGAAAGAAAAAACCCAGTTGTCTGAACAACTATCAAAACACAACACACTCACAGACATTGCACAGTCAGCCCAGGAACAAGGATATGAGAGTATTACACACACCGTAGCGATTACGATTCCCTCAGACAGTTCTGTGGCTCTACGTTAACATCCCAAGTGTTAATTTGACCTAGTGAAACACCGAGGACTGTGAAAGAATATTGCCATGAGACCGCGTCGCGATTCATCTTCTGCTCAATCTGGAAATCCATCAAGCAACTACCAGCGTATTATTCTACTTCAAGGATGTGTCTATCTCGCCTTATTAGGTATTCTTGGCCGGTTATTTTACTGGCAGATAATTAAAGGTCCCGAACTCAAAGCTGTAGCCGAATCCCAGTACACTGCAGTGAAATCGATTGAAGGTGATCGAGGAATAATTTTTTCAGCAGATGGACATATTTTAGTTGGGAATAAGAATATTTACACACTTTTCGCTCAACCACATATTTTGAAACAATCCCCCCAAGAGATTGCGACAAGAATAGCACCAATACTTCTCTCTACAACAACTACTGTTGAGGAACTCAATAAGTTCTCTCAGTCCTTGACCAACAAAATGAGTGATCCAACCAAGAAGTGGGTAGCGTTGCAGTACAGAGTTACTACAGAGCAAAAGAACCAAATTCAAGCACTCAATCTCCATGGGATTGGTTTTGACACCGAACAAGCACGGTCATACCCCGAGGCTTCAATGGCAGCACAACTGCTGGGATTTGTGGGCAAAAATGAACACGGGAAAGATGTCGGATATTTTGGAATAGAAGGCAAACTGGACTTAGAGTTACGAGGAAAAGAAGGCAAGGTCATCAGGGAGCAAGACGCTCATGGAGCACCTATTATCCTGGGGGATAGTGAAATAGTGGCAATGCAACCAGGTAGAGATATTACCTTAACTATTCGACGTGACCTCCAATTTATGTTGGAAGATAAGCTAAAAAAAGGCATTGAAAAATATGGCGCTGTATCTGGTGAAGCAGTGATTATGGATCCTCGTACAGGAAATATTCTCGCAATGGCCTCTTTTCCCAATTATGCACCAGAAGAATTTTACAGTTATCCAGCTGAGTACTATAAAAACCCATTGGCTGCTGAAGGGTACGAACCTGGTTCGACTTTTAAAGTGTTAACAGTCGCAGCCGGGATTGATGCAAAAAAAATATCTCCCGAAACAACGTGCACGCGTTGTGGCTCCGCTAGAAAAATAGGCGGATTCACAATAAAGACTTGGAATGACCAATACACTCCAAACATTTCTATGACTGATGCGCTGGCAAAATCAGATAATACTGCCATGATCTTTATTGCTGAAGAACTTGGACAAGATGTATTTGTAGAGTATTTGAAGAGGTTTAAAATTGGAGAAAAATCTGGAGTAGAGCTCCAAGAAGATGCAGCTACTCCTTTTCGTCAACAATGGAAACCTATTGATTTAGCCACCTCATCATTCGGCCAAGGAATCGCTACTACGGGCTTACAAATGATGCGTGCAGTAGGCACCATTGCCAATGAAGGGAAAATGATGCGTCCTAAAATCGTCCAGTCGGTAAAAGTCAATGGA
>CAZULU010000044.1:0-7974 GCA_964621585.1 uncultured Pseudomonadales bacterium | reverse complement strand
CTTCGTCATTCGCCTAGTCATAGCGACTACAGCGAGTGACAGTCCGTAAACCTGTGAGTAAGAGGAAAGCTATGTTGCTCTACTGGTTGTACTCGTTTTGGTACCAGACGAGCGCTCTAACGAAGCTCGTGATTGGGATCGTTGCGTTCACTATTGTCGTAAGTGTGTTCAGCTAAGGAAAGAGGGAACAATGTGGCATCTGTTTGAGGACTTCTGGTTTCAAACCAGTGTAGAACTCAAGGGCTTAATCGCCTTTGTAGTTCTCTTCATCATCGCCCTCCTGAAGATGTAAACTCGTCTTCAGGTCATCAAAACAACCGGCCGCCACAAGACGACCGGTTTTTTTATGGAAAAAATGCTTATTGGCGTTTTCGGTTGAAAGCAATTACTGTGTGCGCAGCTACCCCAACCAAGAAGATAATAAAAGGAATCCAGGTAATAAGCTTTTGATGTACCTGAATTGTTGAGGTAAATTCAAAAGCTCCCGCCCACATCCAAGGAACATAGCGGAATAACGAACTGACAGATAAAATCAACAAAGCATTTCTCCACCATTTAAGCTCTAAGAATGGCAAGAAACTTAACGGCCACAGTAAGTACCAGGGGTGGAATTGTTGGGCCCTCACTGTTAACAAAGGAAGGAACATGGTCAAAGACATCAGATCAAAAAGATGATCATCAATCCAACTCTTCAAAGATTCTCCCTTAATCCATATATTTTTTGTATGTTTCCAAAGTTTGGTAAACAATGCTGTCTCTCGAATGACCAAATATATCCAAAATGGAATAAGTAACATCGTCGCAATCTTAATTGACAATGAAAAGACTAATAGTCCAAAACTCACTATAATCATTTTCCAAGCTTTTTGAATGTCCAGGCTTTGCTCCTTCATTAAGATGTAAAGACTTGCAAGAGCAGGCCACATCATCCACGCGTCATTATGTGAATTCGAAATTATTTCTATCAAGATTAGAGGATTGAGTACAAAAAGCACAAGCGAGGATAGTTTTCTTTGCGATTGACCATTTTTTTCGAGCAGCTTCCATTGAAAAATAATTAATAACACTAAACCCAGTACACTCCACAATCGAAATACCAGCCAAGTGGTAATGAATTTTCCAATTCCCGATATATATGGGATCAATGACAATCCGGTCCACCCATACCAATATGGGGCAGGAGTATGAACATTATGCATAAAACGCACCCATTCATCGTGTGAATACTCCAACGCTGTCTGGATATGCGGGTTAGCCCCATACTTAATCACCATTTTGGCATTGAAAATATAGTTGAATACATCATGAGAAAGAGCGTTGTATGAAAAAAAGAGTGGAAAAACAGAAACTGCTATTACAATAACTATCCGTCTGAGCGATGTGTTCTTGAATTCAAAAGTATTGTTTAAACGGATTTTTCTAAAAAGTTGGAAGTACAGAAAGAATAATGCAGTTATGAGAATCACATACACACCAGTTACATGATGTTTATCTAGAGACCACAACCAATTTTGAAAACTCCAGTATGGGGTCCAAGCAGTAAGAACTAAGTTAGGATCAGTTAAGGTAAATGACCAGAGTGTGTATACAGCAAGGAGAAATATGTATCCTACAAAAAACGGTGAGAAAATAAATCGCTTCATTGGCATGTTACCAATTAAATCTTATATTGCTGACCAAGCCAGGCTAGTCTGATTCGCACAATATCGCGTAACATTCGGACAGAATCCTTGAGTGGCGAAACTCTATCAGACTCATGATGTGCCCATTCAACAGGCATTTCTACTACTTTTAATCCAATCTTTCTGGCTAAAAAAAGTAACTCAACATCAAATGCACCTGTAAAGGCATCGTGTCGAGGATTATTTCCACCATATATAACCAGCGCAGAAAAAAGCTTGACTGTTGCTTCGGCTGTGAAAAGTTTAAAACCACACTGAGAATCTTGGATACCTCTTAAAGCCAGTGCTTGTACTAACAAGTTAAACCCTCTTCCCATGATATGTCTATGTAACGGCTCTTTCTTTCGACGCGCACCTTCACCTTCACGAGATCCAATAACAATTGCAGCTTCAGTCATGAACTCTAATGCCCGATTGACTTCATAAATCGGTGTAGATTGGTCAAAGTCAGTAAATAGTCGGTACTCACCTCGGGCAGCCAACATACCCGAACTCACTGTGGGTCCTTTCCCCGCATGGTGGTTTTCTAATAAGCGAACCTCTTCTCTTTTTTCCGCAAATTTTCGCAATTCAGCTAAAGTGCCATCTGTTGAACCATCATCAGTGAGCACAATTTCAAAGCTGTAGTCCTGTTTTTTTAAAAAACTGTAGACATCTTCCAAAACTCCACGCTTAATATTTCGCATTTCATTGTAAGAAGGGATAATTACAGAAAGGAGTGGAGACTGGTTCATAAAATCGTTATCGTAAGTAAGTGCGTCAATTATCTGCTCATGTATGTTTTTTTTCAAGTTCAGATCTTAGAGCCAGTTGCTTATCGTTTAGTTGTCAAGACTGTGATTTCTGTACCATTTGAAACTCTAAATACTTCTGTTGGCTCTTTTTCAGGGAAAATATGTATTTCAAAAATGGAGCTATTCTTGATATCAGTAGGTTTTCCAGTTTCATTAATAATAAACAACTTTTCAACTTCTTCATAATGCTCTTTGAAAACAGGGGCCTCACCGTTGGCGGTTAAAAAGTAACGATAGTTCATTCCATCCAGGTCACCATGTTCGGCCAGTAAAACAACATTGTATTTTTCTCCTGGTTCTACTTTACGTGATATTTCAGTTGCTACTCGTTGTACATCGTCAATCGTCCAACTCAGAGAAACATAGTGATATCTCTTTACATTGAGTATGAGAAATCCAGCTAATACAACCAAGGCAAATGGCTTAGACATCCAGGTTTTCCAAAGGATTGCCATGACAATTCCAAATGTCAGCGCAGTGATAGGAAAAAGGTAGGCAATATAGTGATCAAAGACTGAGCTGCTATAGAAAGAAGTACCAATGATTCCCACGACCAACCAAATAGCAACAACCACTTCTCCTCTTCCAAAATCTCGCCTATGCATCCGTACTCCGCAATACGCTAACACACTCAATACAACACCCAGCATTATTTTATTTAACCATCGAGTAGTACTACCAAGTGTTTCAAATAGAATATGAAATGATCGTCCTTCTGTCTCTCGTAATATGGCAAAGATATTTCTCGCCCCGCGAACTTGATCCCCATCTCCTGTTATCATTGCGGCGAATGCGCGACTATTTAAAAAATTATGCTTCAAATCAAAAAGTGCTAATGGCGTAAGTGACAAGGCGAAAATACAAAGACTTACAATGGTAGCTATAAAAAATGTTTTTATCTGACGTTTTTTAGTAGGTAAGCGGAATTGTTCATATAAACTTATTAACCACACAATCCCTGCCCCACCTAAAGATAACAACGTTAGATAATGCAACTGAATCAGCACACTAAACATGGCACTTACCAATAGCCAGTAGCGTGGATCTTTTGTCCACGCGCGATAGGTAGCCCAAATCATGATCAAAGAAACAAGAGGGGCAGGATTAGGGTTCCAACTAAAACGGGTATTTTGAATCACAACCCAAGTAAAGGTAAATAACGTGGTTGCAAATAGTGCAGCTTTATTTCCTACTAGTTCTTTGCCCAAAAAGTACAGGGCTGGAATAGTGAGTGTCCCAATGAATGCAACTGCGTAGACTGGTCCCATTGGGCTAGGGTAGGTTAAGGCATAAAATGGCAGCATAAAGTAATAATATGCTGGACCAAGATACATATTCCCCACACTGGTTACCGGACCAATAAAGACTGGATCTCGGTCGATTAACAAACGATGCACGATTAAGGCATCTCGACCTTGATCTCCCAAAAACTGGACAGTTCCCTGAAGGTTATAAAAACGTAAAAAGCCGCCGATAATGGTAAGTACTAATACAATATGCCAAGAACGCATACGAAGATTGCTCATCACTCAAGTATAGCAGACAACTTACTGTACTTCATAACCCAACTTCATTCTTGCTTCATCTTGAAATTTCTTTTTGTCTGGAATTTCATACACCCACCCCCTTCGGGAATCTTGTGGTGGATGAGAGATGACACCAGTATTTGAGTTACTTTGAATGGAAAAAGATTGTGGATTCATGGAGATGTGCTTCAGGTTGCTACCGAGTGTATGCCCAAGTGAAACAACTTCTTCCATACTGATATGGGGAGACATGTTAATTTGGTAAAAGCCATATAGCTTTCCCAACAATACAGGATGTCTCACCAAATCTGGAGATGCTATTGTTGTTAAAAGCGCTGCAATAACTTGTTGCTGTCTTTTGGAGCGTGCATCATCAGTCCCTTGAGTAATAGTTGCACTTTTTCTAGACCGAATATACTTTAGAGCCCTATCACCTGACATCAATTCTCTACCCTGAGCAAAAGTTACAGTTTCATATAGCAGTTTAGGATCGCGAACTATCTTGATATCTACATCAGATCGCGGATACTGATCATCTGTAAATGATTCTGGTACATCTATTTCCACACCTCCCATCAGATCAATAAGTTCAGAAACAGTTGTTAATGAAACTATTACTGTTCTCTGAATGGGGACTCCAGATAACTCTTGAATAACTTCCTTGGTTTTATCTGCAGGATTAGCCATTTTTTCTTGTCTACCTTGTTCAAATAGTCCGTTTATCTTTGTCTGGTATTTTTCATTCCAAATATCTCTAGGGAAACTAATCGCATAGAGTTTGCCTGTTTCTACATCCAGGGACATTAACATAATCGTATCTGTGAGTATTGGTTCACCCACACGATTTTCTAGCTGGTCTGTACCTAATAAAAGCACATTAAATCTCCCATCTACGAGACTAGGCTTTTGTTGAAAACCTCTGGAAACTGTCTGCAAAACTTCTTGTTGAGAAGCATTTGCAGCTGAGGTAAACATGGAAAAGTAGCTATGTATGCTATACAACACTATACTTACTACTCCAACACAAAAGATAAACATACCCAACAATGTACCAACCAGAAAATTCTTCCAAAATGAACGACTGATAACTACGCTATTCTCTGGTCGTTCTGTATCAGAAACTTGGACTTTTACGATGTTCGTCTTTTTAGTAGATAGTTTTGGTCTAGGCATATCTTCATTATATATCGTAATTATCACCAATAATGTAGAGTTCGTTTTCCGCTCTCGTTATCGCAGTATATAGCCAACGTCGCCACATTTCTTCATCCATCTTCTGAAATCGCTCTTCAAACACAATAACTTTCTTCGCTTGGCTACCTTGTGCCTTATGCACAGTCAGTGCATACCCAAAATCAAACAAATCAATTGTTTCTTTGTTGGGTAATTTTGGAATATCTTTGAGTGTGGAGAGAGCATTAAATTGACCTTTCCAAATTTTTCCGATATATAGCATGTTTTGATCATTCATTTCAATTTCTACTTCATACCACAAACTTTCTCCATCCTCAGCAAAGCCATTTTTGATATGCCGAATGGTACCTACCATACCATTGTATATGTGTTTTTCCCAATTATTTTTCACACATATCACTTTGTCCCCTACTTCTGGTTCTTCTGTCTCTCTCATTTGTAACTGCCGAACTTCTTTATTCAGCTGTATTCGAGTCTTATTGGAACCTGTCAGTAGGAGTGTGTCATCATCTAATTGCTGTAACTGCGTTTGAATGATTTCAAAAATGAGCGGATCTGCTCGATCGTATTTGATTACACCGGCTCCAAACTTCCCCACTTGAATCTTTCCCGTGTTTCTCACTTCCATCGATAGTTGAATAATGGGATTATCTGCTGCTTGTCTATGAATACGCTCCAGTCGTAACTCAGGATTATTCATGAGGTTAAAACTTCCCTCAACTGGTGGCAACTGACCATGATCTCCAACAGCTAAAATGGGAATTCCAAAACTCAATAAATCCTGCCACAGTTGATAATTTAACATTGAGGCTTCATCGACAATAATCAAGTCATATTTCATCGTCGGTTTTCTACGCCATCCCACTATTCTTCCCTCTTTGTCCATTTGCGTTTGATAGATTAATCCATGAATCGTTGAGACAGAGTCCTGGGCTAATTGAATTCCTTCTTCAACTAGTTTATTCGCCAACACTCTGGATGCTTTACCAGTGTACGCACAAAAGGCTACCGAAAAGCTTGGTTTTTTATCATGAATAATTTTCCTCAGTAAAGCAGTAATAGTCGTCTTCCCTGTGCCAGCAAACCCGCCCAAGGTAATAAACGGTTTTTCACGAGCTACGTACCACTGTAAAATGGCACGTAACACTACTTTTTGCTCGTCAGTTAAGGATATTTTCATGCAATATAGAATGGTAGTGACTTACTCTCCAGTTTTCTCTGATATTGTTTATAATATGAAGTAATCATGATTGATACAATGCGTTCCCTTCGTGAACATCTAAACACTCAACTTGTTCAGTTTCAAGTGAAGAACCACCTCAACTTTTTAGCTACTCAAGAGCAATCAAATCTGAAGGTATACAGTCAGCAAGAATACTTTTCAGACCAAGTACAAGTATTTTGTATAGCCCTATCACACGCCAAGGGAAAAGATCATTATTGGTTCGTGACAAAAGATAATTATTTATTTAGGGTCGCACCACTTGGGTATGACTTTACTACTCCCCATTTCCGAATTAAACATCCTCAACTCGTGAAAGTAGATCATCACACATTCAAAGCTTGGCACAACAAAGAAGCTCTTTTTTTACACATTTTTCCGTACTTAGGAAATATTGAAGAAGCTTCTACTTTAACAGAAAAAATAGAAATTTCAAAAATCTATCCTGGTCAAGGGATACAGTCTGAACAACTTGAACCGACCCGGAATTTGTTATCAATGAGAGTACCTGCATAAAGGAGTAATGATGATAAAGCCTGATTGTCTTTTTTGTAAAATAGTGAGTGGTGAGGTTCCGAGTTTCAAAGTATATGAAACAGATTCTCACTTAGCTTTTCTAACCATTTTTCCTAATACAGAGGGTGTCACGGTCGTTATTCCTAAAGATCACAAGCCTAGTTATGTTTTTGCCAATGAGCAAAAGACAATTGATGAATTAATGGCGGTTGCAAAAGAAGTTGCAATAAAAATTGATCGAGCATTCGAGGATGTTGCACGCTGTGGAGTTATTTTTGAAGGTTTTGGAATCGATCATCTCCATGCAAAACTCTATCCGATGCACGGAACTGGAAAAATGATTGAATGGCAACAGATCGAAAGCAATAAACCTGATGAGTTTTTTGTGACCTATCCCGGATATTTATCTTCCCATGATTGCAAAAAAATGGATGATAACAAGTTAGCCAAAATTGCTAAAAGAATTCATAATGCCTAATGGGCAGAGTGATACAATACCATCATGGCAATAGTAGGATCATCCCTCGAGTTTGAAAAAGCATATCATCGATTAAACCCTGAGCAAAAACAAGCTGTAGATACGATCGACGGACCGGTAATGGTAATTGCTGGACCTGGAACAGGCAAGACGCAAATATTGGCAATGCGTATAGCCAATATTCTCCTCAAGACCGATACAAATCCTTCCTCTATTCTGGCTCTCACATTTACAGAATCCGGTGCCAATGCAATGCGCAAACGCTTAGTGTCTTTAATCGGTGAAACTGCTTATTATGTCAGAATTCAAACGTTTCACAGTTTCTGTATCGATGTCATTCAAACAAATCCTGAGTATTTTCCACTCGGTGGATTAGGTCAACCATTGGCAGATTTGGAACGATTTCATATCTTTGAACGAATTTTATTAGACAATAATTTTGAATATATTAAGCCAATCAACGCCCCACTTCACTATTTGAAAGCCGCTTTAAATGCTGTACAGAATTTGAAACGAGAAGGAATCACTCCTGATCAGTTTAGGAAGATACTTGAACAAGAAA